>JACRAV010000144.1 GCA_016213305.1 Candidatus Zixiibacteriota bacterium
ACAATTTTGGAGTGGAAGGTAAAGATTGGCGATCACGTCAGCCTCAACCAGCCGCTCGTTGAATTGATGACCGACAAGGTAAACGTGGAGATTCCGGCCGAAGCCGAAGGGGTTATTACCCAGATTTTGGCCGAGCCGGGACAGGTTGTTCCAGTAGGCTTTCGCATTGCCATCATAGACGGCACTGGCGCATCTGTCGCCACCGCGGCCGCTCCTACAGCGCCAACGGCCTCCAAAGCCGCCGCGCATGCCCCTGCCCCTGCTGTGGCTATCGCATCGGCTTCGTCCGCTGTCAAAGGGACTGCCGCAATAGGCAAGGGGCAAATGTCTCCGAAGGTCAAGATGCTCGTTCGCGAATATGCTGTTGACCCATCCACAATCACGCCGACCGGCAAGAACGGCCTCGTTACCGTGGACGACGTCATGCGTGCCGTCGAATCCCGTTCCAGCGCCGCCGGCTTTACCGCCGGCCCGATTCCGTCGGCCTCGGCACCGGTCACATTTCAGGCTCAGTCCTATGCCCCGTCGGCTCCGGCCGCCGCGCATGCCGCTCCGAAAACGAAGATTCAGATTCCGGTCTTTGCCCCTCTTCCGGCCGATCAGCGCGAAACACGCACACCTCTCGCCGGAGTTCGCAAGCTGATTGCCGATCACATGGTCAAGTCGAAGGCTACTTCTCCTCATGTGACCACATTCGAAGATATTGATATGACCGAGCTGGTCGCCTTTCGCAATAGCATCAAGGATGACTTCAAGTCGACCTATGGCGTGAACATCACCTACATGCCCTTCATCATCAAGGCCGCTTGTCTGGCAATGAAGGACTTCCCATACATGAACGCCTCGCTCACCGACAAAGAAATCATCGTCAAGAATTACTTTAATATCGGCGTCGCCGTCGCTCGCGAGGATGGGCTTATCGTGCCGGTCATCAAGGACGCCGACAAGAAGACTATCGTCGAAATGGCCGCCGAAATCGCCATGCTTGGCGAGAAGGCCCGCACCAACAAACTGACGCCCGATGACATCAGCGGCGGAACATTCTCGGTGACCAACGCCGGCATGTTCGGCGCAATGGCGTCGACTCCGATTATTAACCAGCCGCAAGTGGCCATCCTCGGCGTTCACGCGATCGTGAAAAAACCGTGGGTGGTAAACAATCAGATTGTAATTCGCGACATTTCGACCTTTGCCGTCTCGTTTGATCATCGCCTGATTGACGGCCATGTCGCGGTACAAATGCTCCATCGTGTACACGAATACCTTGCAGACCCGCGCAAATTCGCCCTCTCGCTCAGGTAGGGAAGCGGCCGCTCACGAGCGTCGATACGGCTGGGTACTCAATCTCGGACGCGTCGAGTTCGAGCGCGCTCTTGCCTGGCAACACGGCCTCGTCAAGATGCGCCGTGAGGGCTTTGCCCGCGATGTGATTGTCCTGGTCGAGCATCCGCCGGTAGTGACGGTCGGACGCGATGGTCACAAGGAGAACTTTGCATCTTTGGAGCGTTCGCCCGTCTATATTGAACGCGGCGGCGACGTCACCTATCACGGTCCGGGACAGCTTGTGGCCTATTTCATCTTCAATCTTACCCGGCGCGGAAGAGACCTGCACCAGTTTATGGCGAATTTACAGCAGGGAATTATTGCGACCCTTGCCGACTATCACGTCGAGGCCCGTCGCGGTGATGAATACACCGGTGTCTGGGTCGGAGAGAAGAAAATCGCCTCTCTGGGTGTGGCGGTGAAACACTGGATTACCTTTCATGGCGCGGCGATTAACCTGAACACCAACTTGTCGGATTTCCGAGCAATTAATCCCTGCGGGCTGGCGGCCGATGTGATGACCTCGCTCGAGCAGATTCTCGGCCGAACTGTCGACATGAAAGAGTTCGGAACCAGGCTGATAAAGAAATACGAAACTGTTTTTAATACGCAATTCGACGGCATTTCGCTGGAATCGCTGGCCGAGGATATCGAATCGCAAAAAGGCGGCGGAGAGATATGAAGACTGTACACAAGAAGGAATCGAAAGAGACTCACATGGATATGAATCTGAAGGGTAAAGTTGCTCTCGTGACCGGCGGCACGCGCGGTATTGGCTATTGCATAGCCGAAAAATTAGCGCGGCGCGGGTGCAATGTCGTCATCAATTACTTCAGAAGCAGGCAATCGGCAAACGAAGCCGTTGAGCGCCTCGAAAAATTCGGCGTCGAGTG
>JACRAV010000152.1 GCA_016213305.1 Candidatus Zixiibacteriota bacterium
GACAACGCATGAATCGCCCGCGCCACCAATTCCTTCCCCGTCCCCGACGGACCGGTGACCAGCACCGTGGCTGATTGCGGCGCAACCATCGTGATGAGTTCGCCGATCTTTTTCATCGCCGGCGATTCCCCGATCAATTCGGTGGTCGGAAATGTCTCCTGCAACCGTTCGGCCATCACCTGATTGTCGCGGATGAGCTGATTCTGGGTCGCCGCCTTTTCGAGTTTGACCTTCAATTCGGCCAGGTCCTCAACCGGCTTGGTCAGATAATCGTACGCCCCCCGCCGCATCGCCTCCACCGCCGTCTCGACCGAACCGAACGCCGTGAGCACGATCACCTGCACAAACGGGTTCAATTCGCGGAGGCGGCCGAGAAGTTCCAGCCCCGACATCCCCGGCATCTTCATATCGACCATGACCACAGGCGAATACAACTGCTGGTACACAACCAGAGCGTCCTCGCCGTTCTCGGCCTCCGATACCTCATACCCTTCCCGGGTCAGGTATCCGGCCAACAGCCGGCGCTGGCCCGGTTCATCATCGACGAGGAGTATTTTGCGGGGCGGCATAATGGTAGTTGTACGGCGGCCGAGCGTCCGACGCCACAAAAAAAACCCGCCGATCGGGCGGGTTTTTGCGGATCTAAGTCAAATCGATTTATTTGCCGGAGCCAAAAAGTGCCGCCAGCCCCGCGTGAACGTCGATCAGCGTCGAGGCCTTCCCGAACTTGTATTCCTGAGACTGATAGGTTCCCACCACATCGGTCGAGAACGCATGATGCACGTTGGCCTCGACAAAGAAGCCGCTGGCATCCGAGGTATACACGAACAGGCCGCCACCGCCACCGATGGCAAAGGCCGGTTTGTACGAAAGCTCGCGGTATTTGTACTGGGCGCCATCGAGCACCAGCGTCGCGAACTTCGGATTGTCAAACCCCGCCTGTCCCTTGATGTATGGCGCAAATCTCGACTCGCTGAAGAAATAGTACTTGGCGTAAATTGCCGGATTGTATAGCCGGTGATGCATCTGCGACGGCTCGTTCGGATTGTCGATCGAGTACTGATTATACGCAAAGTTGAGTCCAAGCACCAGACTGGGCGTCATGAAGAAACCGACATCCAGGCCGGCATTCCAACCCGACTTGGCGGCCAGGGAGTCGCTCCCCCACTTGTTGATGCCGCCGATCGGGTTCGATAACCCGCCGAACACTGCGACCTCCATGAAATCCTTTTCCTCGGTGTCCTGGGCCGAAACCACCGAAGACAACATCAAAACCAAAATCCCGGAAACTATCAACGCCGACTTATACATCACCCACTCCTGTCGTGAGACCTGTGTCAACCAGTATCGAATCCTCTGTCATTCCCCGGTGACCACCCCATCGTGGCAACCGAAAACAGGCGACCAAGATACGCCCGCCCGGAACATCTTGTCAACAGCCAAAATGACGCTGGCCGGGCCGGGAATGTCCAATGCGAAATTCTGCCCGGTCCCACCCGCACCCCCTTCCGTCAATGCTGGGATCGCCCGCCTCAAAAAGGGGCTTGAACTGGAAATGAATTAAGGTATGTTAACAGGTTCTTATGGCCGAAAAACAGAGTCGTCTCAATGTCTTGGTAATTGGCTCCGGCGGACGCGAACACGCGCTGGTCTGGAAGCTCAAGCAATCCCGCCGGGTTGACCGCCTTTTCTGTGCGCCGGGTAACCCCGGTATGGGCACTCTGGCCAAGTGCGTCAATATCAAGGCTGAAAACATCCGTGGACTGGCCGACTTCGCATCCCGAAACAAAGTCAATCTGACGGTCGTCGGGCCGGAACAGCCGCTCGCCTACGGGATCGTCGATGAGTTTCAAAAACGAAAGCTCCCTATCTTCGGCCCCGACCGAAAATCGGCCCAGCTCGAGTCCAGCAAGGTCTTCGCCAAGGAATTCATGCAGAAATACCATATCCCCACCGCCCCGTTCCGGGTGTATTCGAACATGGCCGATGCGATGGGCTTCTGCAAAACCTGCGAGTTCCCGATTGTCATCAAAGCCGACGGGCTGGCGGCCGGCAAAGGGGTGATCATCGTCCGCGACCGCGAAGAGGCCTGGCAGGCCATCGAAAATATCATCGACAAGAAAATATTCGGTCCGGCCGGCACCCGAATCGTCATCGAGGCCTGCCTGACCGGCCCTGAAGTCTCTCTCATGGCCATCACCGACGGCAAGACCATCCTGCCGCTCCTGCCCAGTCAGGACCACAAACGTGCCCTCGACGGCGACAAGGGAGCGAATACCGGCGGCATGGGCGCCTACTGCCCCGCCCCGTTTCTCACCCCCGAACTTCTCGCCCAGGCACAGGAACACATCCTCGAACCAACTATCGCCGGCCTTCGCGCTGAAGGGATCACTTATCGCGGCATCCTGTACGCCGGTCTTATGCTGACCCCCAGCGGCCTTAAGGTCCTTGAGTACAATTGTCGCTTCGGTGACCCCGAAACGCAGGTGGTCCTGCCGATGATGAGGTCCGACCTCGCGGATCTCTTTCAGGCGGTCACTGACAAACGGCTGGGGAACTTCGGCCCGATCGAGTGGCGCAAAGGGGCGGCCGCCTGTGTGGTGATGGCCTCCCGCGGCTACCCCGGCAAATACTCCACCGGCCAGAGAATCAACGGCCTTCAGAATGGATGGCCCGCCAATATGTTCGTCTTTCATTCAGGCACCCGGCGCGACGGGAACAACTGGTTCACCTCCGGCGGTCGGGTCCTTTGCGCCATGGGCGTGGACAATGATTTGAAAACCGCTCTCGATCGGGCGTATAGTCTGGTGGGAAAGATTCGCTTCGATGGTGCGTATTTTCGCAAGGATATCGGCGCCCGCGCGCTGGAAAACAATAGGACCACATAAATGCCTAAGGTACTTATTCTACTCGGGTCCAAATCGGACCAGTCGTACGGCGACGAATGTCTTGAACAATTGGGCGCTTTCAGCGTTGAAGGGAAGATTGAAGTATCTTCGGCCCACCGCAAGCCGGCCCAGACCGCCGCGCTTGCCTCGCAGGCCGAGGGACAAGGATATGAAGTGATTATAGCAATGGCCGGTTTATCGGCCGCCCTCCCCGGCGTGGCGGCCGCCCATTCCAATCTCCCCGTGATCGGCGTGCCCATCCCAGCCGCTTTGGGTGGTATCGATGCCCTTCTGGCAAGTGTCCAGATGCCCCCCGGTATTCCCGTGGCCGCCGTGACCATCGGCTCTCCCGGCGCCAAAAATGCCGCCGTACTGGCCGCCCGGATTCTGGCGCTCAAGTACCCGCAAGTCAAAGCGGCTCTCACCCGTCACCGCGAGGCCCTGTGAACCGGGATCAAATCCGAAACAATTGTGTATGAGTCAATAGAATCTGATGAAAGAAGGAGAACGAGTGGTGTCACAGACCATTTCCATGGTGAGAAAATTGATATTGCCACTGGTCGTCATTGCCGCGACCGGCATCCTCACCCTGACCGCTCATGCGGCCGACCCCGAAAAGGCAAAAGAATTCTTCAATCAGGGACTGAACGCTGAAAAGGGCGGCAAGACCCAGGTGGCCATCGATGCCTACAAAGCGGCCATCATGAAGGACCCCGCCTACTATGACGCGTATCTCAATATGGGCGCTCTCCTGTTTAAGCAAAAACAGTACGATGATGCCCTGGCGGCCCTGAAATCGGCCACCGAAAAGAACCCCAAAGGCGTCGACGCCTTCGCCAATCTCGGTCTGGTGCAGGCCCAACTGCAAAAGTTTGTGGAAGCGGAAGCATCGCTCAAAACAGCCATGCAACTCGACCCCAAGCGCACCGATCTCCTGAAGAGTCTGGCCAAGGTCTATCTGACCCGCGCCAACTATGCTGAAGCTATTGCCACGGTCGAACAGGCCCACAAAGCCGGTATCCAGGACGGGCAGACCTGGTTTATTCTGGGCAAGGGGTATCAGAAGACCGACCGCGCCAACGATGCCATCGCCGCCCTGAACAAATCGCTGGAGTTTGACTCCAAGAACGCCCAGGCCTGGTTTGCCATCGGCGATATCAATCTCAACCGAGAGAAATATGTCGAGGCCGCCAGTGCCTTCAAATCGGCTCTGCGCCTCGATTCCAAACTGGTCCGCGCCTCGTTCAACTATGCCGTCGCCATGGAACAGAATGCCCCCGATTCAGTCAATCAGAACATCGGTAACTGGGAACAGTATGTCCGGCTGGCACGGGGAAACCCGAAGGAAAAGAGCAACGTCGATGTCGCCGTCAACCACGTCAAGGAACTGCGCGACAAGAAAAGCAAAATGACGTCCGAATAACGCCATATCCGGAAATGAAAAAAAGCCCCGGCCGC
>JACRAV010000145.1 GCA_016213305.1 Candidatus Zixiibacteriota bacterium
CGCCCACTGGTCGCTGGTAAAGGGGCTGGGAAACGGGCTTCTTACGGCCTTCCCGCGCGTTTCCCGGTCCGGTTATTTGTTCGCGCCGCTCTGGGATGGGTTGTATCGGTCAAAGGACAACGGTGACTCGTGGCAGAGGGTGTCGGGAAATTTTGATGAACCCCGCTGGATAACGGCCATCTATTGTGACAATCTGCGAAATGTGATCTACGCCGCCGATCAGGTGATCGACAGCCAGTTCTTCTCCCACGGCAACATCTATCGTTCGAACGACGAGGGGGACACCTGGACAAAAGTTCATCATGTTGCGTTCACCGCCGTCGCTCCTTTGTTCGTGGACAGCCGCGGAACGGTCGATGCCGGTGGCGTGACCGCGCCGCCCGCGGTTTTACCCGGACTCGCCCGGGCATTCGACCGGGGGTCAACATGGACGTCGGTCGGGACGGGGCTTCCGGGCGATGTCTTCCTCTTCTGGGAAGGGAAACCCGGATCGGTCTTTGCCATGTCGGCGGACAGCGGTCTGTACCGGCTGACCCTTCCTCCCGACACCTGTTGCGCAGGCATGGCCGGCAATGTTGACTGCGATCTGTCCGGGAGCGTCGATATTTCCGACCTCTCGACCCTCATAGATCACCTCTTCATCGGCTTGGCGCCGCTCTGTTGCCCCGGCGAGGCCGATTGCGACGGTCAACCGGGCGTCGATATCTCGGACCTTTCGGCGCTGATTGACTATCTGTTCGTCGGCTTCAACCCGCCCTCGGCGTGTCGTTGAGCTTGCGACAGAGTTCCGACCGGATGCAATCACGCCGCCCCGGCTCACGTCGCGGTCTGCTTGCCGGGCCTCGTCTCGATATATTCGAGCGCTTTGCGAAGCGCGTCGCGGAATTCCTTGATGTCATTTTCGAACACCATGACGCGGGTGTGTTCGTACTTGCCGCCTTCGACTTTGCGCGACTCGCTGATGATCAGGTAGGCGTTGCCGGGGGCGGACAGCTTGACGTCAAAAAAGTAACTGCGCCCCTTGGTCAATAGCCGCTCCGAGAACAGTTGCCGTCGTTCCGATTCCATTGTTCGATCTCCTTTCACTTTACGCCACATCGCCACTCGCGGCCCCTCCGACCCCTTGTCGGACCCGCCGCACAGGGGGAAGTATGGGGGAGGGACTGACAGGGGATGTCAGGGAAAAGTAGGGCGGGCCCGTTTTCGAACCCGCCACCCGTGAAAGACAGTTAGCCCACACTTTGTCGGGCGCCTGGTGCCGTCAAGACAAGACTTGACCGAACCATGAATGGTCAAAAGGTCGGGGCAATCATCCATTATCGGCTTGACGTAGCTTGTCCACAATATTATCATCTTATTGTACTGTATCCATTACAGGAGGGACGAATATGTTCAGGAATGTTCTTGTGCCTCTCACTGTGGTCCTTCTATCGGTATCAAACATACGGGCCGCCACGGGGAGTGTCACACTGCGATCGGGAGAGAAACTTGACCGGGTGAATCTCGTGGTGGACGCCGGCTCAGGAGTCCTCACTGTTCACGGGAACGGTTGGGTGCGTCAGTTCAAACCGCACGACATCATTGCGGTGACGGATACTTCGGGGCGGAACATCACGGCGGATATCTTCACAAATCTAGGTCGGTCGGACTTGATCGATAGTTTGAAATTGATCGACTCGGATTCACTTGCCTCTCTGGAGTCACAGTCGCGGGTGCATAGACGCCCCTACGGGATTGGACTGGGCGTGGCGGGAATACTCAATTTGCCCCAGGGTGAGTTCTATACAGATTTTGAGGGAGGCGCCGGGTTTGCCGGAGATGTGCGGATTCCGGCAAGTCGAAGTGTGGCGCTTAAGCTCATGGTCCTTCGTGGTGGTGCGTCGTCACGCGGTAATTTTGCATTCACGCGCGGGTTTCTTGCGCTGGAACTCCATCGTCCCTGCGAGTCGATTTGGAAATCCAGGAGCATCTGGTATTTTGATGCCGGATTGGGGGTCTCCGTGGGAAACAAACCCCGGGCGACCTGGGCCGGTGGATCATACAAAAAGCTGGGAAGTAGCCGATTTGCCGTCGTCGGCGGTTTTGGTATGCTACTCCTGCTGATCGATGGGATAGCGCTTGATTTGTCCGGAAACATGGACTTGCTTTTTGGCGACGGTGTGATCAACGGGACCGATATGGGATTGAAAGTTGGGATTGCCGTTCTATCCGGGGCTAGGTATACCCGGTAGGATTTCGGTGTCCAGGATCAAACTAATCGCTATTCTGCCACTCCATCGCCTTGTCCCCCAGTCACTTGCACTTCCCGCTTGCCTTTTCGTCGCCCATCCATATATTTAGCGGCTCGGATATAGTCCGATATAAGTACGAGACGAAAAAAGAAGATCGGAAATAGAGGTTAGTTATGGCTCACAAGAAAGGTGTCGGATCTTCGCGCAACGGCCGCGATTCATCCGGACAACGACGCGGCACCAAAGTGTATTCGGGCGAAGCGGTGCTTTCGGGATCGATCCTGGTCCGTCAGTGCGGCACCGCGATTCACCCCGGACTCAATGTCGGGCAGGGCTCCGATTTCACCCTGTTTTCCAAAATCACCGGCGTGGTCAAATATGAGCGGGTCGGCCGCAAGGGGAAACGGGTCTCGGTCTATCCGTAACCGACGGCAATAAACCGCAATGATGCGCCGTCCGGCACCCGCCGGGCGGCTTTTTCTTTTATCCGCAAACTTGACAGGAACACTCCGGTCCCGATAGCTTGGTGAAGATCATAACCACCAGCTATGGAGCCAGTATGACTGCCCGTCTTCTGCCGTTAGTCTTCGCTTCCTGCCTTGTGCTCTGGTTCGCGCCCTCGGCTGTCGCCCAGGTCGATTCCGCTGGAACTTCACCAACCTCCACCGTTACCAGCTCACCCGACTCGGCCCTCTATCCCCCCTCTCCGGAGCGGCTGGCCAACCTGACGGCGTACTCGCGGTTGGTGAATATCTGGCGATTTGCGGAATTCTTCATCTCGGTAGCGGTGCTCCTGATCGTGCTGTTCACGGGGCTTTCCGCGCGTCTTCGCGATCTGGCATCGACGGTCAAACAGAGTTTCTTCCGGCTCTGGCTCTATTTCGCGCTGGTGATGATCGCCATCTATATTCTCGGCTGGCCCGCCAACTACTATCGTGGCTTCGTGGTCGAGAACCAGTACGGGTTCATGAACCAGACCTTCATGCAGTGGTGGGGGGAAGACCTGCTGGGCCTCTTTGTGTCGCTTATGATCGGCATCATCCCGGTCTGGTTTCTCTATGCGGCGCTCAACCGGTTCCGCCGCTGGTGGCTGGTCTTCTCGATTGGCGCTATTCCGTTCATGATATTTTTCGTGGTGGTCGCCCCGGTGGTGATTTCGCCGCTCTTCAACAAGTTCGAACCGCTTGCGGACAAGGCGCTGGAAACCCGGATTCTGGCGCTGGCCGACAAGGCGGGGATCCCCGGC
>JACRAV010000146.1 GCA_016213305.1 Candidatus Zixiibacteriota bacterium
CCCAGGTCGAAACGATCTCGCCGTCACCTCACGATCACGAACCGTCGCCCGTGACCGCGATCTATCTCTCTTAATGTACTTCGTTGACATACAACAATCCATATCTCAAGATACAAGGTCGAAACCCTTGCGGTCCCGACATCTTCTCTTCGTAGGTCGAAACCCCTGCGGTTTCGACATCTTCTCGTCGTCGCCCCGATCATAGTCGAGACGCGAAAGCAAACCCCCATGATTCCCGTGGTGTCTGGGCTCCTGCCCTGACGCCACTTCTGTTCTGCTATTTTGAATCAGTCCCGGTAAGACGCACTTCGCCCACGCCATCTTTGCGGGCGTCATCGGCCGGTCTTTTGAATCTCAACCGTTGAAAGAACCCACCGCTGATCTTTGTCTTGGACTGGGCATCGTGCGCGACCAGCTCCCGTATCTGAGCGGTGATACCGGCCACATCGAGCCGGACATCGCGAAGAAGCTCGCTCCGGTCGCCGTGGGTGACGAACGAATCGGTCAGCCCAAGCGCCTTGAACTTGCCCGTATATCCTGACGAAAGTAGATATTCCGCGACCGCCTGCCCGAATCCGCCGCGAAGCTGGGCCTCTTCGATCGTAACAATAGCCCGCGCGTCGCGCGCAACCTGAGCCAGCACCGTCATATCGAACGGCTTCACAAAACGGGCATTCACCAGCGAGACCGCCGTTCCTTCGTTGTCTAGCGTCTCAGCCGCCGACAGCGCCGGGTACACCATGCTCCCCACCGCCAGCACCACGATTTCGCTAGGCGTGGTCAGCCATTCCCATGTACCCCATTCAATCGGCGCCACCGCCTCTTCCATCGGAACGGGAACCGTGTCGCGCGGATAGCGCACCGCGATCATCCCCGACATCTCGTTATTCGCGGTGTGATGCAACATGGAACGAAGCTCGTTGCCGTCTTTGGGGGCGCAGACGGTCACATTCGGAATCGTGCTCAAGTAAGCGATATCGAATACGCCGTGATGCGTGGGACCGTCGTTGCCAACCAGACCGGCGCGATCCATGCACACCACCACCGGCAATTTCTGAATCGCGGTGTCGTGAATGATCTGATCGTACGCCCTCTGCATGAAGGTAGAGTAAATCGTCAGGTACGGCTTGATTCCTTCCACCGCCAGCCCGGCGGCAAAACAGGTGGCATGCCCTTCCGCGATGCCGACATCGAAGAACCGGTCGGGATACTTCTCCGAAAACGCCACCAGTCCCGTCCCCGACGCCATGGCCGCGGTGATCGCCACCACTTTCGGATTTCGTTCGGCCAGTTCAAGCATGATACGGCCGAAGACATCCGTGTACGACGGCAATCCGCTTCCGCCGCCCGACTTGATCGATTTACCGGTCTCGGGATCGAAGCGCGACACCCCATGAAACTTGAACGCATCCTCTTCCGCCGGCGCATACCCTTTCCCCTTCACCGTCGCGATATGAAGAAGTACCGGCCCGCCAAGCTGTTTGAGGTCCTGGAGGGTCTTGATCAAAAGTGGCAGGTCGTGACCGTCGATCGGGCCGAAATATCGGAATCCCATCTCTTCGAACAACATCCCCGGAACAATCAGCGACTTGAGCGAACCCTCGATCCGGTGCACCAGTTTGCGGATCATCTCCGGCCTTTTGAATTTGCCGGTCAGCTCCCAGACCTCGCGCCGGAACCGATTGACTTTCTCGTCGGCCATGATCGACGTCAGATACCGCGAGATTGACCCCACATTCTTGGAAATCGAAAAGGTGTTGTCGTTGAGAATGACCAGCAGATTCTTGCGCAGGGAGCCGGCATTGTTCATCCCTTCGAACGCCAGCCCACCGGTCATGGCGCCGTCGCCGATCACCGCGATCACCTTGTTGGTGTCGCCGTTCAGATCACGGGCCACGGCAAAGCCGAGCGACGCCGATATCGAGGTCGAGGCGTGCCCCGCCCCGAAATGGTCGTGTTCCGATTCTTCCCGCCGGGCGAACCCGGCCAGACCGTTGTAACACCTGATCGTGCCGATCCGGTCGCGCCGCCCGGTCAGCAGTTTATGCACGTATGTCTGGTGGCTGACATCCCAGATGATCCGATCATCGGGTGTATCGAACAGATAATGCAAAGCCAGCGTCAATTCGACCGCGCCCAGATTGGACGCCAGATGCCCGCCGGTTTCGGCCACCGCCGAGACGATCTCGGTCCGTATTTCCTCGGCCAGTTCCACCAACTGGTCAACCGACAGCTTTTTCAGGTCGGTGGGGCTGTCAATGTTCGGCAGGTACTTCATCGTAGCCGGTTAAGATACCACTTAATTCTCGCGTTGTCCAATGTAGCGGGCGATATAGGTAAGCACATTGTCGTCATACGGTTCGAAAAGCGCCAGCGCCTCATCAATCAGCCCCCCGGCTCTGGCCTTGGCTGTCTCAAGCCCGACCGCCGCAGGATAGGTCGCTTTCTGATTTTTACTATCGGAGCCGATTTCCTTTCCAAGAATTCTCGCGTCCCCCTCAATATCCAGCACGTCATCGACAATCTGAAACGCCAGCCCGATCTTTTCGCCGTAAGATGTCAGCCGGGCGAGCATTTTCTGGTCGGCCCCGGCCAGGATCGCCCCGATCCGGACCGAACCGCGAATCAGCGCCCCGGTCTTGCGGGCATGGATATTGGAGATTTCCGCCTCGGTCACCCGGCGTCCTTCGGCCTCCAGATCGGCCACCTGCCCGCCGAGCATCCCCGATGTCCCCACCGCCGCCGAAAGTTCGGCTACGGCGGGAATGGAATTGGTGCGGGCCATCAGCTCGAATGCCACCACATGAAGGGCGTCCCCGGCCAGCACCGCCAGCGCCTCGCCGAATTTCTTGTGCACGGTCGGAAGGCCCCGTCGCAGATCGTCGTCATCCATACAGGGGAGATCGTCGTGAATCAGCGAATAGGTGTGCACCATCTCAAGGGCGGCCATGGCCAGATGCACCGGATCATCCTTTTCCCGTGGTTTCCCGCCGCAATATTCGAAAGCCGCCAGACAGAGAATCGGCCGGAGCCGTTTCCCGCCCGCCATCAGCGAATACCGCATCGCCTCGTGCAACGAACGCGGCTCCGCTTCCACCGACGGCGCATACCGCGCCAGCAGATTATCCGTCAACTGCCGGGTCGATTCGAGATACGCCCAGCCGTCCACTGAGCGCACCGGCGTCATGCCGTTTCCTCGTCCGGCTCGAAATCTTCTTCCACCAGTTGACCCCGCTTCTCCATGATGACCTTGATCTTCTTTTCCGCTTCCGAGAGTTTCTCATCACAGAATTTGGCGATCTCCAGCCCTTCGGTGTACAGTTTGATCGCGTCTTCGAGCGTCGTGTCGCCCGACTCCAGCTGGCCGGTGATTTCCTCAAGTCGTGCCACCGCCGACTCGTAGTCCTTGGGTTTCTTTTTGTCCGACATCTCTCCTCTTTACGTCTCCGGAACGATTTTATTCACCACCGTCTGCAACCGGCCGTCGGTGACGATAGTCTCCAGCGTCTCCCCGGTCCTGACCGCTTTCACCGACGATACCACCGTCTGGTCATCCAGCCGCCGCGTGACCGAATACCCGCGCGCCAGCGTCTTGAGCGGCGACAGCGTCTCCAGCCGCGACAGCACCAAAGATAAACTGTTTCGGTACCGCTCAAACAGGTTTTTGCCGGCGGAATTAGCCAGCCGGGTAAGCTGATCGATATATTGACGCCGCTGGTTGATTTGATCGAACGGCCGGGTATAGACTGTCCTCTGAAGTAAACCGGAAAGCTCCTGCCGCGCCTGGCGCACCTGCGATTTCAACCGCTGAGTCTGCGTGTACACCAGCCCTTCGATCCGTTCTTTGAATTCCTGCTTCGACCAGACCGTCAGTTCCGCCGCCGCGGAGGGGGTCGGGGCGCGAAGGTCCGCCGCCATGTCCGACAGGGTAACATCGATCTCATGTCCAACCGCCGAGACCACCGGAATCCGCGAACCGGCAATCGCCCGGACTGTCACTTCGGTATTGAACGGCCACAAATCCTCAAGCGAGCCGCCGCCGCGGCCGCAGATGATCAGATCAATATCATCTCGCCCGTTGAAATATTCGATACCGGCGGCAATCGTCTTCTCCGCGCCGTCCCCCTGTACCTGCGCCGGATAGATGATCAACTGCACGGTGTTGTTGCGCCGTTTTGAAATTTGAATGATATCGCGTATCGCCGCGCCGGTGGGCGAAGTAACTATGCCGATGCGGGCGGGGTATTCGGGAATCGGTTTCTTGCGGGCTTCCTCGAACAATCCCTCGGCGGAAAGCTTCTCGAACAACTGCCGAAACGCCAGTTCGAGCGGTCCGATTCCAACCGGCACGATCTCTTTGCACGAGAGCTGATACTGCCCCCCCTTCTCATAAACCGTGATATCCCCCCGGCACAACACCTTCTGGCCGTTCTTTGGCTCAAATTTGAGATACGCTCCGACCGAGCGCCACATGGCGCATTTGATCACCGCGTTTTCATCCTTGAGCGAAAAATACCGGTGCCCCGATGAGTGGTGAATATACCCGGACATCTCCCCCTCGATCCAGATATCCGGATACATTTCTTCGAGGGCGGACTTGATCATCCGCGTGATCGCGGTGACGGTGAAAGCTTTGGGTTGTGCGCGCATCATTTCAGTATATCGCTCCACATAGACTGGGGCAATCTGTTCCTTATGGGACCAACTGTTTGCGAATCTGCTCGGCCAGTTTGGGGTTAACCCCCTTCACCGCCGCCAACTCCTCCACCGTCGCCTTCCTTATCCCCTCCACCGACCCGAAATGCTTGAGCAAGGCCGCCCGCTTGGCCGGGCCGATTCCCTTGATATTGTCCAGCTCCGATGTAATCGTCCGCTTCTGCCGAACCTTCCGGTTATATGTAATCGCAAACCGGTGCGCCTCGTCACGAATGCGCTTCAGCAGGATCAAAGCCGGCGAGCTTTTCGGGATGGTCATCGGATCCGATATTTCCGGCAGATACACCTCTTCCAGCCGCTTGGCCAACGATATGATCGGCTGGCCGGCAAACCCTAAGCTCTCCAGTTCCGCGCGGGCCGAGGAGAGTTGCCCCTTGCCGCCATCGACCACCACCAGATCGGGCGGCGTCTTTTGTTCCTCGCGAATCCGGTGGAAATACCGCCCCACCACTTCGCGCATCATCAGGAAATCATCCTGCCCCACCACCCCTTTGATCTTGAAATGCCGGTACTCGCTCTTTTTGGGCTGGCCGTTGTCGAAATAGACGCACGACCCGACCGCATCCGATTCGCCGGTGTTCGAAATGTCGAAACAGACCATCGTCCGCGGCGATCCTTCGAGCTTCAACTGGTCCTTCAGCGCCGACACCATCTTGCTTGTCCGCTCCGAATGCACCCGCTTCTGTATCAGCAGTTCTTCGAGCAGGTGCCGCGCATTGGCCGCCGCCAGTTCGACCAGCCGGACTTTCTCGCCGATCTTCGGGGTGATAATCTTCACTTTCGAGCCGCGTAACTCGCTCAGCCAGTCCTCGTGCAGTTGCATTTCTCCGAATTCCCTCGGAACAAACACCTGTTCGGGCAGGTTCGGCTGGTGATTGTAATACTGGGTGATGAAGGTGTGATAAATCTCGTCGTCCTGTTCCTCCTTGTCGCCGATCAGGTGAAACTCCTGCCGGCCGATCAGCGCCCCCTGACGGATCTGCATCACCACCGCCACCGCATCCCGGCGTTCCCGCGCAATTGAAATGATATCGCGGTCGATCATTTCGCCCGTATCGATATGCTGATTGACCATCGTCGCCCGAAACGCCTCGATCTGATCGCGAAGTTCTTTCGCCTCCTCGAAATTCATCTCCTGCGAGGCCGCCTGCATCCGGGTCGTCAGCCGCTCCAGCAGGTCTTTGGATTTGCCCGACAACGCCAGAATCACACTCTGCACCAGTTCGCCGTATTCCTTTTGCGATTGTAGTCCCTCGCACGGTCCGCCGCACCGCTTAATGTGGTAATCCATGCAGACTTGATACGGTTTCCCCTGCGGATGCGGAATCACAAAATCGCAGGTCCGGATTTTGAACAGCCGGGTCAGAAATCCGATCGTTTTCCGCATCGCTTTGGACGAGGTGTACGGCCCGAAATAAGTCGCCCCGTCGCGGGCCAGCCGCCGGACAATCATCACCCGGGGAAACGGCTCGTTGGTCGTGATGCGGATATACGGAAAATGCTTGTCGTCTCTGAGATCGACATTGAACTTCGGCTTGTGCTCGCGGACCAGGTTAGCTTCGAGAATCAGCGACTCGATCTCATTCCCCGTAACCATGGTGGACAGGTCGGCGATCTGGGCCGCCAGACGCTCGGTCTTGGCATCATGCTGGTTGGCCGAATGGAAATAGGTCCGCACCCGGTTGCGAAGGTTCTTGGCTTTGCCGATGTAGATGATCTTCCCCTGCGCATCGGAAAAGAGATAGACCCCCGGCGACGTTGGTAAGTGCTTAAGTTTGAGC
>JACRAV010000147.1 GCA_016213305.1 Candidatus Zixiibacteriota bacterium
CGCGAGTTCGAACGCGCCGTGGCCGCCGGCGTGGAACTGTTCGTGGTGGACAATCCCGACGAGGTCAAAAAATTCGCCCGCTTCACCGACCGGAAGCTCAAAGTGCTCATCCGCTACAAGATCGGCCTGGAGAAGGCGGCGGTGGTCAACCTTCAGTACAAGTTTGGCTGCAATACCAAGGAAGTCCTGCCGCTCGCCCGGATGATTCAGGAATCCGGCCATGAGTTCTACGGCCTCAGTTTCCATATCGGCTCACAGTGCATCTATGCCGAAAACTACGTCAAGGCGATCGAAGCCGCCCGCAAGCTGATCTATCAGCTGGATTGCGCCAGTTTCGACACCCGTATCCTCGACATCGGCGGCGGTTTCCCCAGCCAGTATCTCGACCCGATCCCGCCCATCGACCAGTTCTGTGCCCCGATTCAGAAGGCGCTCGACAAGAAAATCCGGCCCGGCATACGAGTCATTGCCGAACCGGGACGTTTCATCTCCGCCAGCCCGATCACGCTGGTCGCGTCGATTGTCGGCAAATCCTACCGCGACGGCAAGATGTGGTACTACCTCGACGACGGACTGTATTCCACCTTCAGCGGCATGCTCTACGACCATTGCACCTATCCGGTGGTCACCGATCGCGAGGGGGACGAAAAACTCTCCGTCCTCGCCGGGCCGACCTGCGATTCGTTCGACGTCATGTACGACGGTCTGATGATCCCCGAGCACAATATCGGAGATATGTTCGTATTCCCGGTCACCGGCGCCTATTGCTCGGTCTCCGGCTCCACCTTCAACTCTCTGAGACGCGCCGAGTACCGCGTTATCGACTAACGGAGCACAATGGCGACAACTAAACCCAAAGCCGGCCAGAGTGTCGGCGTGACGGGCATGGAAGACCTGTGGAACGTCTGGTATTCCGAGCTTCACGAACATGCCACCGGCCTGACCGTCAAGGTCAACCGGCTGGTGGAATCGACCCAGTCCGAATTCCAGCGCATCGACATCATCGAAAACGATTTCTTCGGCAAGATTCTGGTGCTGTACGGCTCGCTCATGGCGGCCACCAACGACAACAACGTGTACAACGAGATGATCACTCATGTACCGTTGTTCGTGCACCCGAAACCGAAAAACGTGCTGATCATCGGCGGCGGCGACTGCGGCGCACTGACTGAGGTGCTCAAACATCCCGAAGTCAAAAAGTGCACGATGTGCGAGATCGACAAGAAAGTGGTCGAAGTCTCCAACCGCCATCTTCCCCATCTGGCCAAAGGGGTCCGCGACAAACGCGCCAAGCTGGTCTTCATGGACGGCAAGGAATTCATCGCCAAGTCCAAGGAGAAGTTCGACGTCATCATTCTCGACCTGTCCGACCCGATCGGCCCGGCCGCCGACCTGTTCCAGAAACCGTTCCACCAGAAGGTGTACGAGGCCCTGAACCCCGACGGCATCATGCTGGCGCAGTCGGAATCGCCGTATTTCCACAAGGAGGCGGTGAAGGCGATGTACAAGAATGTCCGCTCGATTTTCCCGATCGTGGAAATGTACACCGCCCACATGCCGATCTACCCGTCGTCGCTCTGGTCGTTCGCGTTCTGCAGTAAAAAGTATCACCCGTTGAAGCATTTCAATGCCAAGCGCTACGACCGACAGAAGCCGAAAACGCGGTACTACAACCAAGACATCCACACGGCGGCCTTTGCCCTGCCGGAGTATGTGAAAGCTCTTATCAAGTAGGGCGGGAGCCCTGCGCTCCCGCCATTCCGGGAGGGAGAGAAGACGGCACCAATCGTAGCCCACCGCTCCGCGGTGGGCTTTTTTGATTCAATCGTGCCGTCAGTTCTTGTAGGTCGGGTTGCGAGACTGCCGCCAGGCAGACGAGCTACCCGACATCTTCTTTTCCGTTTTTGCGAATGTCACGTCGCCCTGAGCGACGAAGTTCTTGTAGGTCGGGTTGCGAGACCGCCGCCAGGCAGACGAGCTACCCGACATATTCTTTTCCGTTATTGCGAATGTCACCTCGCCCTGAGCGTCGAGGGTTCGAACGGCTGGCGTGCCCGAAGCAATCCCTCATCGATACGTGCCGTCAGGTGCCCTCACCTGACGGCTCTTCAAAGGTGCCACGCAGACGTCCCTATCTGCGTCTTCATTGTTCCGGCAGGTCCTTTCCGTCCTGAGCTTGACTCAGGACGGATGAGACCTGCCGGTCTCTCATTTGTGAAACTTGCCTCTCCCGCATATATTCCCCCCATGAAACCTGTCCTCATCCTCCAGAACCACGAAATCGAATCCGCCGGGACAATCACCGACTACCTGACCGAGCACACGATGCCGTTCGAGGTGGTCAACACCTGGCGAGGCGAACTCATCCCCGACAGCCAGGATTACCTGGCGTCGGTGGTCATGGGGTGTCCTCTATCCGTGAGTGAAATCCCGAATCACGAGTTCTTGAAACACCTCTACGCCTTCGTTTCACGCACCATTCGCGCCAACCGACCCTACCTCGGCATCTGTTTCGGCGGCCAGATTCTGGCGCGGGTGATGGGCGCAAAAGTTGAAAGGAATCCCGAAAAAGAGATCGGGACTTTTCGACATCGCCTGACGGCCGATGGCCAGTCAGATCCGCTCTTCCGCGGCTTTCCTCCCGATTTCCCCGCTTTTCACTGGCACAGCGACACCTTTCGGATTCCGTTCGGCGCGACGAATCTGGTTGAGAGCGACAAGTGCAAGAATCAGGCCTTCCGGATCGGGAAAGCAGTCGGACTGCAATTTCATTTTGAAGCCGACCTCGCCAAACTTCCGGTCTGGTGCGAGGTGTACGCCCCGGAGCTGGTCGAAGTCGGCCTGACCGCCGAGGCCGTCTCGTCCGGATTCAGCCCTCACGCGACCGAAATCCGCGCGTACAATTACACCCTGCTGGACAATTTCTTCGCTCTGACGTAGGTCGGCGTTCCGAGTCCGCCGTCAGGCAGACGAGCTACCCGACATCTTATCTTGTCACCCCGGCCAAGGGTTGAGACCGGCGAATGTCGGACGAAACCCGCCGAGCCGGGGCCTGGCAGGACCATACAAAATCAAAACCCGGTGCTAAAATGTTCCTGCTGGACCCCGGGTCTTCGCCCGGGGTGACAGATAAAGAAATCTGATCATCAAGGTAGAATATCGGATAGTCGTCTTTGTGGCCCACAGCTTGCTGTGGGATCCGTCGATTTGTCAATCCCGTAGCACTTTCAACACCAATTCACAGGTGATTCCGAGCTCGTCCCCATAGGTAGGAGACACCAGAACGCTCCCACAACGAAGAGGGAAAGAGTGAAAGTAAGGAATCCTTTAATCTTAATAAAACGAACCCAATTTGGATGGCTGGCCGTTCAGGACAGGCATGACAAAACGTGCCTGCAATTCGAACCCAATTCGGCGTATCCCCCTTGTGCCGCTGGAACTTCCATCCGGGGAATGCCGCCCCGGAACGCGGTCCGTGCAATTTGAAGCCAATTGGAAGATGCCGTCAGGTGAGGGCACCTGACGGCACGTATTTACTTCTTCCCCTGCGCGTCCACCACCGCGATCGCCGCCATGTCAACGATCTCGTTGACCTCAAGCGTGCGATGAAGCACGTGCACCGGCTTGGACAGACCCATCAGGATCGGTCCCACCGCGTGAAGGCCGCCGATGCGCTGGGCAAGTTTGTAGGCGATATTCCCCGAATTGAGATCGGGGAAAATGAACACGTTCGCCGGTTCCTTGAGCGACGAGAACGGGAAATGCCTCTGCATATATTCCGGCATAACCGCCGTATCCAACTGCATTTCGCCGTCGCAGATCAGATTTGGCGCCTTCTTCTTGAGGATGGCCGTCGCTTTCGCCACTTTCACCGACTCCGGATACTTGGCCGAACCGAAGTTGGAGAACGACAACATCGCCACCCGCGGCTCGATATTGAACCGTCGCGCCACCCGCGCCGCACAAACCGCGATCTCCGCCAGTTCCTCGGGCGAGGGGTCGATATTGACCGTCGTATCGGCGAACATATACACCTGGTCACCCTTGATCATGGCGAACAGCCCCGACACCCGTGTCATCCCCTCCTCAAGCGGAATGATCTCAAGCGCCGGACGAATGGTGGTCGGATATTCAGAGGTCACGCCCGACAGAACGGCATCGCAGTCGCCCATCTCGAGCATCATGATGCCGAAATGGGTGCGGTCGCCCATGACGTGAAACGCCTTGTCGTGGGTCATGCCGTGACGCTGGCGTTTCTGAAAATACCGCTCGGCGTACGCCTGCCGGCGATCCGAGGTTTCAGGATCGATGATCTTGATGCCGTCGAGTTCGATATCCCACTCTTTGGCGATTCGCCGAACCTCGTCGGGTTCTCCGATGACGATAGGACGAGCGATCCCTTCTTCGAGGGCCGCGCGCGCGGCGCGCAGGATGCGACGGGAGTTCCCTTCGGGGAAAACAATCGTCTTGGGATTCTTTTGCGCCTTGTCCCAGAGCACCGACATGATCACCCGACCGGTGCCGACCCGCCGTTCGAGCTGGCGTTTGTATTCGTCCAGATCGAGTTTCCGCTGGGCCACGCCGCTCTTCATTGCCGCCTCGGCGACCGCCGACGACTCCCAGACCAGGATCCGCTGGTCGAACGGCTTGGGAATGATATATTCCCGGCCGAACTTGAAGGTCTCCACGCCGTAGGCCCGCGCCACTTCTTCGGGAACGTCGGCTTTGGCCAGCCGCGCCAGGGCCATCACCGCCGCGATCTTCATTTCTTCGTTGATCGCGGTCGCGGCGGCATCGAGCGCCCCCCGGAAGATGAAGGGGAATCCGAGCACGTTGTTGACCTGATTCGGAAAGTCGGAACGCCCGGTCGCCATGATGACGTCTTTCCGGGCATCCAGCGCGTCGGGGTACATGATTTCCGGGTCAGGGTTGGCCATGGCGAAAATGATCGGGTCCTTGGCCATCGACTTGACCATATCCTTCGTTACCATGTCTTTGACCGAGACGCCGACAAACACGTCGGCATCTTTCATCGCCTCGGCGAGGGTGTGACGGTCGGTCTTGCGGACAAATTCCTGTTTGTACTTGTTGTATTTGTCGCCGCGTCCTTCATACATGACGCCCTTCGAATCGACCATCACCAAATTCTCGTGTTTGACGCCGAGCGAGCAGTACAATTTGGCGCAGGCGATACCGGCGGCGCCCGCGCCGCAGAACACCACGCGAACTTTGCCGATGTCCTTCTTGACGATCTCCAGCGCGTTCAGCAGGGCCGCGGCCGAGATGATCGCGGTGCCGTGCTGGTCGTCGTGGAACACCGGGATTTTCATGGTCGCCTTGAGCGTCTCTTCGATCTCAAAGCAGGCGGGCGCGGCGATATCTTCGAGGTTGATCCCGCCGAAGGTCGGCTCGAGAATCTGGCAGGTGCGGATGACTTCCTGCGTGTCCTCGGTGTTCAGCTCAATATCAAACACGTCGATATCGGCAAACCGTTTGAACAGGACGCCCTTCCCTTCCATGACCGGCTTGCCGGCCAGCGCGCCGATATTGCCCAGGCCGAGGACGGCGGTTCCGTTGGAAATGACCGCGACGAGATTCCCCTTGGCGGTGTATTTGTAGGCGTCGGCGGGGTTGGCGTGAATTTCAAGACATGGCTGGGCCACCCCCGGGGTGTAGGCCAGCGAAAGATCGAGCTGGGTGACACACGGCTTGGTGGGGTTGACCTCGACTTTTCCCGGCTTACCGCGCGAGTGATAGTCGAGAGCTTGCTGTTTGGTTATTATCATGATTTATGCTCCTGTCTATTTCACTCAAGGACCGGATTCAGACACGGCCCTAGTTACTTTTTTCACAATCTGAATATAGGCCGGTTACCGGGCCGGTCAAGTTGTTTCGAGTCCAATCCAGTATATGGAGTTTGGGAGTAAGTATCAACAGTGCTGACTTGGTCATCGCGACGTTCATGTGGGTCGTTGCCGCGCAACATCTTGGCGACATTCGGCCATGACCTCCGACGGTATCAGGCGGAGTGCCAGCCAGACAAGCAATGGCACAATGACCAGGTCGTCCAATTGACCAGCAAACGGGATAAAGTCCGGTATAATATCGATTGGCGAGACCAGATACGCCACCGCCAGCCCCAACAGCCAGCGTGCGGCTCGTGGTGTGCGCGGATGATTCAACGCCCGCCGATAGACCTGTATTTCGGTGCGAAGGCGTTTGATGAGACCTGTGGCGCGACTGGGAGGCATTCCGGATCACCATTGCATCCGGTAGATTCGCTGGCGGTCGCCCGACGACACATTTCCCCCGCCCCGCAGTTTGACAATCGCTTTGAGAACCAAAAAACCAAAAAGGAATCCACCCACATGGGCCAGCCAGGCGACACCACCACCGGTCGAACTTCCCAACAAAGACATGAGAATCTGAAGTCCAAACCAGATGCCGAGCACGATCTTGGCCGGCAAAACGACGAATTGAATGAAGAAGAACACAATGAGGCAGGTTATTTCCGCTTTCGGATGCAAAACGAGGTACCCGCCCATGACTCCGGCAATGGCCCCCGAGGCGCCAACCAGCGGAACTTCGGAGCCGGGGTTAAAGGCCGTGTAGAGCGCGATCGCGGCGAATCCGGAAATCAGGTAGAACAGGATAAATTTGAGGGACCCGAAATAGTCCTCGATGTTGTTCCCGAAAATCCACAGGAACAGCATGTTTCCGATCAGGTGCATCCATCCCCCGTGCATGAACATCGAAGTCAGCGGCGTGAACATCAGATGACCTGGCACGCCAGAGTAATCCGATGGATGCAAGAATAGATCCGGAATGTATCCGAAATGAATGACGGCCATCTGAAAACCTTGCGGCCCCTGAAAGTATGACCAGAAGAAAGCCAGACAGTTGACGGCAATAAGAGTCACGGTCAGGTACGGTTTGCGAACCGTGGGATTGTCGTCGCGAACTGGGAAGAACATACGACGCCGATCTGGCCTTACTTCCGAGGGGGCGCGGGCTTCTTCACCGTAAATATCCGATACGCTTCGGCCAGATTGCCGGCGCGATCTCTGACTTTAATGGCCAGATGATGTTCTCCCTCCTTGAGAGGGTCGAGCGGTTGCAAGGTGCACATGCCCGTCTCCGGATCCCATTCGGGGATTATCCACTTGCGGTCGAGCCGGATATCAATCCCCTTTTCCTCGTCGATTCCGGAGAGTGTGTCTTTGAGTTCAAACTTGATAACGGGGCGGGTGTCAGACACCTCCTGCTGTGGCTGGAGCGAAAGATATTGGAGGTCCGGTTCCTGAGAATCAAAGATTGCGGCAAATGTGCCTCCCGATGGGACGGTCGCGATGAGCGTGTCCGACGAAAACCGGCTGTCCGGGCGCCACTGCCAGTTGTTTTTCTTGAAGTCAAACCGGCAGAGTCCGGTCAGATAGCTTTTGTCATTCGGAATATTCATGAACAGGCGGTACGCGAGGTTTCCCCGAGTCGGAAAATCTTCGGGCAGAAGTTTGTAGGCATCGGTGTTCATTCTATACTTGGTGCGATTGGGAACCACTCGCTTGCCGAGGGCGACAAATCTCGGCTGGTAGAGCGACGATCGTTCAATGATGGCGGCGAAGAGCGGGTCAAAGGAAACCGTATCCACCGGCCGATACCCGACTGCTCTGATCGCGCAGGGATAGGCCTCCATCGCCCGTGTGGCGGTGTCCTCGGCGGAAGATGTGGACATCGAATCAATCTGTCGCAATCCCGAATCCGGGACCACGAAGAAGTGGTACGCGGTGGTGGCGAAAAATTCCGGCGGTGCAACTCTTTTGAGCAGTTTTCCGCCGCCGAACAGGTCCAGCCGGAGATCGCATCCGAAATTGTCGCCGGTTTTGAAGTCAACGATCATACCGTCATCGACCAACTCGAAATCGATCTTGAGGCCCTTGGGAACACGTTGCCCGACCAGCCCATTGAACGTCGGGCCGATGACCCATCCCCCGTTTTTGCAGTGATAAGTCAGCCGCAGGATGGAGATATCGATACTGCTGGTCTGAACCTCGACGAGGAAAGTATTGCCCGAAAGTTTGCGCACAAGCGCGCTGGGGGTGAACACCCACTCGTTTCGATAGCAGAATTGCGTGGCGGTCGAGTCGATGCCGAGAGAGTCGCAGGCCGGCGTTCTGGAAAAGTAAAACCGGGTGGTGTCAAGCTGGGGGCGGCTGGTCGAGTCCAGCACGGACAGCGGTGCCGGAGGTCCCCACAGGAACGGCACCGTCACCTCCGACTTGTTGCCGAAACAGTCCTGGGCGGAGATGACCGCGGTGTGCCGGCCAATCGACTGCTTGAGAGCGCCGATGACGCCATGCGAGGAATCCAGCGACCGGCTTCCTGCAAACTCGTCGCCGACGACATGAAACAGCCGGCGCACCTGTTTTTCGCCGGCGACAGCTTCGGAATAGTCGTACTCGAACGAGACCGATCTACCGGTCGCGAATGACAGCGTGTCGAAACGCGACTCATACACCGGCCGACCGTCAATGGAAAGTCCAAGGAAGGCGATGGACTGTTTCATGCCATCCGGTCGGAGGCGGTCGAATCCATCGAGTAAGAGGCCGAACGGTGAATTGAAATAGAGGATGGTGTCAAGGAGGTAGGTATTCGGTTTCTTCCCCTGTTTAACGTTGAAGAATTGCTGGCGTCGGCCGTTGCGCAACAGTGATCGGTCGTCGGTGAGCTGGAAGCCGACTCGTTCCAGCGTCGGGGGAATTTTGTCCACTAAAGGGAAGCCGTGATTGAGCGGATTGAGCGGATACTCATCGGTCAGCCGCTTTTCGAAATGCAGATGCGGGGCGCCGGCGCCGGTCTGGCCGGTGAAAGCGATCACAGCCCCTTTGGGCACCCGGATGGAGTCGGCCGGGGGATACAGGTCGAGGGCATATTTCTCCGCGGCTGTCTGGGCGCGCATGACCATCGTATCAATAGCCGGGGCGAAAGCGGCCAGATGAGCAAAAACATAGATAAGCCCATCTTTCCCTTTCACATACAACCCTTTGCCATAGCCATAGTAGCTGGTCTTGATCCGCCAGACGAAGCCATCGACCGGCGAATACACAGGCAATCCGACAGCGCCGCCGGTTCGAATGTCAACACCGGTGTGAAAGCGTCCGTCGCGATAGTCGCCGAAGCCGCTGGAGAGGTCAACTTGGCCTCGGAGCGGCCAGGTGGTGTCGCTGGCCATCAGGGATAACGGGGCCGACAATAATAGGACAATGAGTACCGGTCGTCGCAATCGATGTAACATGCTGTGGTCCAACTCCTCAAACTCGGGTTCAGGCGGCTCTCAAAGTAACGGTTTTTGCCGCCGGGTAACAGGCCTTTTTTGGCAGGGCCCCGGTGGTAGAGCGCTTGCCTTTTGGAGCCGATGTATTATACTATTCAACTTGTGTTTTGGGCCGGACCGGACAGGCTGGAACCGTGCCCGTGGGACTGCTGATTACGTGGATTAAGGAGTACGATTGCATGTTTGAGACACTGCGCCGCATGATCCTGCCTATCATTGTGATAGTGCTGGTCTTCTTCGTCGCGATGATTGTGCTGGATTGGGGACTCAGCTATACCGGTGGTAACCGTAGCATGGGAAGCGGTGGCGAGAGTTATGCCGCGGAGATCAACGGCGAGAAAGTACCCCTGGAGTATTACAACCGGATATACGACAACCTGTACAAAGCCGAGTCGCAGAAGAGCGCCGAGGAACTCACCGACGACGCGGTTGTCCAGTTGCGCCAGCAGGCCTGGAGCGAACTGTTGCAGGATCGGCTTTTGCTGCAGGAAGCGGCCAAGCATGACATCGTGGTAACCGACAAGGACATATTCAACTATCTGGCCTCTCAGCCGCCGTCCTGGTTGCAGTCGGTCCCGCAGTTCCAGACCGACGGCCAGTTCGACTATCAGAAGTATATGCAGGCCATGGCGGATCCCAAGACCGCCCCGTTCTGGAATCAACTGGAGCCGGTGGTGCAGACTGACCTGCTCAAGGGGAAGATGCAACAGCAGATAGTGGCCGCGGCCTCGGTCAGCGAACAAGATATCCGGCAAGCGGTTCTGGATCAGAAGGAGATGATCAAGGTGGCGGTGGTCAACATACCGGTGTCGTCGTTTATGAGCATTGTGCCCACGCCTGCCGATTCTGCGATAAGCCGCTATTACGATCAGCACAAGGACCGTTACGGGGAGGACGAGAAAGCGGCCCTGGAGATCGCGGTCCTGTCGAAAGACCCCTCGGAACTCGACATGGAATCATCCCGCTCGATGGCCAGGACAATATATGATTCCATCGTCGCCGGGACCGACTTTGCCACCATGGCCGGCCGATATTCCGAAGATCCCGGCTCCAAAGACAAAGGCGGCGATCTGGGCTGGTTCGAGTCAGGTACCATGACCCGCAGTTTCGACTCTATTTCATTCCATGCCAAAGAGGGCGATCTGGTTCCGCCGTTTCGCACCGAGTTCGGATGGCACATCCTGAAACATCACGGGTATCGCACCGAAGAGCGACCGGCCGCCGGGACAACGGCCAAGGAAAAGGTCAAGATCGCGCATGTGTCGCATATCCTGATAAGAACAGTCCAGTCACAGGAAACGAAAGACCAGATTCATCAGAAGCTCTCGGCTTTCAGCGATCAAGCCAGGGAAAAGGGATTTACGGAAGCGGCCAGGGAGCTTGGTATCATGACCCAGACGACGCCGCCGTTTCTCAAGGGGAACCCGATCCAGACGCTGGGACGTAGTGACGCTGCCCATGCGTTCGCCTTTTCTCACAAGGTCGGCGACATATCGGGCGTGCTGGAAACTCCCAATATGTTCTTCGTGGCCCGAGTGTCGGAGCGGATTCCGGCGGGTACGATACCGCTGGACAAAGTCAAGGCGCGGGTGATCAATCACATGAAACAGGAGTTGGCTCGCCGCATGGCCGGTGATACGGCCGCCGTCATTTCGCAGGAGATCAAGAATGGTGGCGAGCCGAGCGCGGTCGCCAGCCGCCACAACGC
>JACRAV010000148.1 GCA_016213305.1 Candidatus Zixiibacteriota bacterium
CGAACGAGGCCGGAAATGCCGCCCTCAAAGATCCCCAGTTTGGATCGAAGATCAAGCAATTCCTGTCGGATGTGAAGGCGGAGGCCGCCTATTTCACCGCCGTCAACGGTCAGCGCGGCGCGTACATCGTACTGTCTATGGACGACGCCTCACAAATACCGGGTATTGCGGAACCCCTCTTCTTGTGGCTCGGCGCGGATTTGGAATTCATTCCGGTGATGCAACCGCAGGACCTCGAGAAGGCGGGGCCCGCAATCGCCGCCGCGATCAAGAAGTGGGCCTAGTCACCCGATCGAATCTGCCCGCGCGCCAGACATCCTCGTCCGTCGCGTCTTGATTCTTGCGTGCCGTCAGGTGCCCTCACCTGACGGCCTTGATTTGCTGTTCCCTCATATACTTGAAAGTTCCGCCAGTGAATGTTCCGTCAGTTCCTTGTAAATGTTCCGTCAGTTCCTTCGTCCGGCAATAGCCGGACGTGAGAACTGACGGATTCGAGTGTCCCCTCAGGTCCTTCTGCACTCTCGTGCGCCGTGAGACCTGACGCCCCGGTGACCCACAGCCCTGGGGTCTATTGAAAATCCTCAACGAATCTGTCGTCGCGAGGAGCGACTTCACCTTGATACTGTCGAAGGGTTACATGCGGGGCAACCCCCGTCCGGAGAACAAAACAACTTGACAATTTCATCCTCAATTTGTAATCTATACATAACGCAAGGGGTGGGCCGCCCTGCCTGATCTTTGTGCAAACAGGCCACGTTTCTTATCGCCGACATTCATCGGATTGTCTGACACATATTCTGCGACAGGCGTCGCATACACATCCGCAACCGGGAGGTTTGGCATGCTTAAGGCTCATCTATTGGAATCGACCTCGCTTCGAATGCTCAGCGTCTTCGCCTTCTGCCTTGGTTTCTTGACCTTGGCCGAACGGACAAACGCCGCGCCCGCGCCCGCTACGACACTCAAACCGTTCACCATTGTCGAATCCCAGAGTGATGTTGACCAGACCCGCCTGGCCATTCAGTCGGACCTCTATTCTACACTTGCTACGTCCACCGCGGTGCGACGGCTCGAACTTCCGGTCGACGGCACCGAAACGCTCTCTCTCGATCTGGAACCGTTCGACATTCTGTCGCCGGATGCCCGGATTGTGGTCGCCACTTCTGCCGGTGAGGTTCCCCTGCCTCTGTCGAGTGTCAGGGGGTATCGCGGCAAACTGGCCGGAGAACCCGGCTCTACGGTGTACATGGCCCTCTCCGCTTCCGGCATGGTGAACGGATTCCTGACCGGCGAGGGGAGGAACTATTCCTTTTCGACCGTCCCCGATGATCTCAACAGTGGCAACCAGATACTGACGGTTCAAAGAAGAGGCAGTTCTTTTTCAACCGATGACCCACTGTGTGGCGCCCAATACGATGAAGCCCTTGTGCAGTCGCTCAAGATGGAAACCGTTCTTTCGCCGACCAGTTCGAAAGGGCCGCGGCTTTCCAGAGTGGCGGTTGATGGCGACCAGGCCTATGTGAATATGTTCAGCACCCCCACCCAGGCGGCGGACTACGTCGTGCAGTTGGTCGGCGCCGTCAGCGCCATATACCAGCGTGATATTGATCTCAGGTTGACCCTGGCCTTTGTTCGCTTATGGCCGTCGGGCGGAGAGCCGTTCGTCTCGGACGATCCCACATTCAATTCATTTATATCCTATTGGTGGGGCACACAGGATCCTTCGTCTTACAATTTGATTCACCTGTACAGCGGGCTTCGATTCAAAAGCTGGACAGGCATGGGCGGGGGTAACGGCTGTTCAGGCGTTGGAGAAATATCAAAGCTCAACGGCACATTTGTAACCCCTCTCGGAACCAGCGGCTACGGGACCTTCGACCCCTACCTTGAAGCGCACGAAATGGGCCACGGTCTGGGGACGCCGCACACCGACAATTTCGCCCCCCCCATTGACTCCTGTGGAATGTGGCGCATCCCGTCGAGAGGGTCGATCATGAGTTACTGCGATAAGTTCCCCGGGGGTGATGGTAACATTGACCTCCACATGCACCGGAGAGTAGAACAGCTCATCGTGGGAATGGCCACAGCGAACAACTGCCTTCCATTCGATTGCAACGGGAATAATCGAAGCGATGCAACCGACATCGCCACCGGCTTTAGCGCCGACGTAAATGGCGATGCCATCCCGGACGAGTGTCAGGACTGCAATGGCAACGGCATCCTCGATCCTCAGGATATTGCGAATGGCATGCCCGATGTTGACAATAACGGCGTTCCCGACGTCTGCCAGAGCGACTGCAATAGTAACGGCCTGCCGGATGGGTACGAAACCTGGGCGGGACTGGCTCCCGATGCCGACGGCAATAGTATTCCCGATGCCTGCGACCCCGACTGCAATCACAATGGGCAACCGGACTGGAATGAAATCAAAGCCGACCCTACTCGTGACCTGGACCGAAATGCCGTCCTTGATGCCTGTCAGGACTGCAACGGCAATCACGTTACCGACTGGAAAGACCTCGGCCGGGAGTTCAACCTGTATGTTGCCCATCCCAGTGCGGGTATCGTCAAGGAATTTCACGCTATTAGCGGCGTGGAAGTCTTCGACTACGCCTGGGGGTGGCCATCGAGACCGACCGATATATTTATCCGGTCAGATCGCAAGATGTTGGTCGCCGATGACTCGGCTGGAGTTATCAAGCTGATCACGCCCGGTTCCGGTGGAGCTGTTACCCTGATTGCGGCCGGTTCTGGTGGACTGGCCCATCCCAGCGCCGTCATCGAGCTACCATCTGGGGACATTTTGGTGGCGGACAGAACCGGGAACGCCATTCGAAGATACTCGACCGCCGGCGCCTCCCTGGGAGACTTTGTGGCATCAGGTGCCAGCCCTCTTGTCGGTCCCTTTGGTCTTGTCATGGGGCCCGACGGAAACCTCTATGTAACCAGTTCTGACAATGCCGTTTATAGATACAACGGTGCTACCGGTGCCTACATCGGACCGTTTGTCTCTCCGGGTTCCGGCGGTCTGAACGCTCCCCGCGGTCTCTGCTTCCATCCCAACGGCCATCTGCTGGTGTGTAGCAACGGCTCCGGTCAGGTGCTCGAATACGACGGCTCCACCGGCGCTTATCTCAGCGAGTTTGGCAAGAATGATCTCGACATCAAGGATCAGTGGGGAATACGGGTGGGGTATGACGGAAACATCTACGTCTCTGCATCCGACTCGGACTACAACCGTCCGAGCGTCAGGTTGCCAAGAATTATTGACTACTGGCCCAGTGGACTGACCCGGCACATATCCTTAATAGTTAGCATCGATGCCGTTTCATCGGTCGCCGGCTTTGACTTCATGCGCCCCTCGCCGAACGACCTGAATCATGACTACGTCCTGGATGCCTGCCAGAGCGCGGACCTTGACGGTGACGGCATTGCGGGCAATCTGGACAACTGTCCCGGCATCGCCAATCCAGGTCAGACCGATGCCGACGGTGACGGAGTCGGTGACGCCTGCGACAACTGCCTCGCCATCGCCAACTCAGATCAAAGAGACGTTGACGGCGATGGCATCGGCGATGTCTGTGACAACTGCCCCGCAATCTCGAACACATCTCAAGTCGATGCCGATGGCGACGGTCGAGGGGACGGTTGCGACAATTGTACCGCGTCCAATCCCGATCAGGCCGATCAGGACGGCGATCTGGTGGGAAATGCCTGCGATAACTGTCCGAACGCCGCCAACTCACAACAGGTTGACTCCGACGGCGATGGCCTGGGAGATGCGTGCGACAATTGTCCATCCATCGTTAATGTTAACCAGTCAAATATCGACGGCGACGCATTCGGAGATCTTTGCGATATCTGTCCGACGGATCCATTGAACGACCCCGATGGCGATCTTATCTGCCAGGGCGTTGACAACTGCCCGAATGTTTCCAACCCCGACCAGAAGGACACCAACCATAACGGTGTCGGTGACGTCTGCGAACCGTCGTGCTGTGTGGGCATAACAGGCAACGTTGACTGTGACCCCGCCCAGGGAACCGATATTTCCGATCTGTCGGCTCTGATCGATAATTTGTTCATCACTTTTACGCCGCTGTGCTGTCCCGAAGAAGCGAATACCGATGGCCAGCCGGGAACGGACATCTCCGACCTCTCGGCGCTGATTGATTATCTGTTCATCACGTTCACACCGCTTGCGGTATGTCTCTGACCCCAAAACGAAATGACCGCCGCCCCGAATAATCGCGGGGCGGCGCCCTCCGGCGTTACTCCACCATCCCCCGCATCAACCCCTCCCAGGCCGCGCACTGCGCCTCGTGCGAATACTGCGCCAGTGCATCCTTCTTCCCCTGAGCCGCCAACCGCTCCGCCATCGGCGGATCATCCAGGTATCGCTTCAACATCGCCGCCAGCGCCCCGTCGTCATCAGGCGGAAAACGCAATCCATTCCGCTCGTGAGCAATCAGATCGATCGTCCCGCCGCTGTCGGTGCCGATTACCGGCAGGCCGCCGGTCATCGCCTCAATCGTCACCAGCCCATACGTCTCCGACTGCGAGGTCAATATGAAAATGTCCATCGCCCCGTACGCAACTTCGGCCTTATCCTGATACGGCCGAAAATGAACATATTTCTCCAACCCCAACTTGTTGACCAATTCGTGCAAATGGTTCCGATATGCGTTCCCCTCGCCAATCGTCGGATCGCCGACAATCAGCAGGTGCGGCCGATACCCCTCGGCATGGAGCCGCCCCAGCGCCCTGATCCCGACATGTTGCCCCTTCTTCGGGTCGAGCCGCCCGATTATGCCCAAAATAGTCGCGTCGATCGGGAGCCCGAGCTCCCGTCGAGCCGTGGCTCGATCAGGCAAACTGACAAAGCGATTCTGCTCAATCCCGTGCGGAATGATGTGAATCTTCTCCGCCGGAACCACCGTCTGCCGCCGCGCCTGTTCGGCGAGCAAAGGCAACGGCGCTACAAACGCATCGATCGTGCGATACTGCCAGGCATGAATCGGATCGCGCTTGTTCCCAAGGTGCATATTCTGAGAGAAGATTATCTTGAGGCGGCCGCCGCTCCATCGCTTCGCCATCGAACAGAGGAGAAGGTCCGACGATTGATGAGCTATCAGAACCCGCACCCCATCCGATCCCGCCAGTTTCGCCAGAGCCGGGGCCTTCCACAGCGCGGACACCTCGGAACCACAGCGAACTCCCCGTACGGGAATGTTGAGCGATTCGGCATGCGGCACGATCTCCGATTCCGGATCGGCATACAGAAACACCGGCCAGCCGCGACCGCGCATCCAGCTCAGAAACCGGCTGACATTCATTTCCAACCCGCCCCAACCGTGCGACGAGCAATACGATCCGATAGGGAAGAGGTAATTGGCCGCCATCGTGCGGGTCCGCCCCCTCACTCCCGATGCCCAATCACTTTTAGCAACCCGTCATACCTCGCGTCCGGTCGCAATGTGTCAAGCAGGGGAAATGTCGAAAGCGTCACCATGAACGGTTCGCGTTCAACCACCGCCCGGTCGAGATATGCAAACGCCCGGTCCCGTTCGCCCAGCCCCGACCAGATCATTGCAAAGTAGAAGGGGGAGACATACATCTGCGTCGCTACTTCGTCGAGCTTGTTAAGCGTCGCCAGCGCCAGATCCCGATTTCCCGATAGACCGTGCACCATCCCCAGACTGGCCAGCGCAATCGGACTCGTCACCGGCAGAGCTGTCAACTTCTGAAGGGTGGCTGCCGCCTCCGGCCACCTCGCCTGTGCCGTGTAGGTCCAGCCAAGAAATAACAGGGCCATGAAAAACCCGCCGTCCATTTCAAGCGTCTTTTGCAATTGGCGTGCCGCCTCATCGAACCGCCGCTCGTTGTAATACCCCAGCCCGGCGATCGCATGAAGCGTGATCGACAACGGGTCAAGCTCCATGGCGTGATCGAGCAACTTCCAGCCCTCCGGGAATCGATTCATCGGCCCCAGATGAACCGCATACCACTGGTATGCGGTCACATTATTCGGATTGAGCGCAATCGCCCGTTCAAACGCCTGGCGCGCTCCCCGGAAATCCCA
>JACRAV010000149.1 GCA_016213305.1 Candidatus Zixiibacteriota bacterium
GCCGTCGCGCCAGACAAAGAACACCACCTCGGATGGTTTCTGCTTTTCAACCATGTCCATCGCGACGCGCGCGTCATCCACCGAGACCACCGTCGTGGCGCCTATCCGCTGAACGATGTCGCCCAACCGGAGGCCGCCCACCTGCGCCAGGCCGCCCGATTTCATCCGCGAAACGACCACCCCTTTGAGCGTGGTATCAACAATATTGTTGGCGATATAATCGGAGAGCACCATATCGCGGACGCTGAACTCAAGCGTCTTGTCTTCGTATTCAGGGGCATCGGTGGCCGCCAGCGGCGCCCGCTCCAGCGTTATCGGCACCGTCAATGGCTGTGGAGCGCTCCCAACCGATTGCCGGTACAGGGAAAACTGCACTGTGGTGCCGGGGGGCATCTCAGAAACTGTCCGCTGAAAGATCGACACCCGTTCATCCTTGTCCACCGGAATCGTCCGGCCATCCACCGCGTAAATTACATCGCCGACCGCCAGTCCGGCTTTGGAGGCGGGCGACCCTCTCAGCACTTCGTTGACAATAATCCCTTGCGACACCGGAAGGTGCATGTACTCGCCGAGGTCTTTGGTAAGCGCCTGCAAACTGATGCCCAGCCAGGACCGATCGGCCTTCCCCTTAAGCGGCGGACTGGCGATCAATTTCGCCAGACGATCGCCGGAGATAACGCCGATCAGCGGAATATCGCTTTCCCCCAAATCCTGAAGCATGCCGCCGGCGTCGCTCGAGGCCCGACCGGGATCCGGAAGTGATCCCACCACGCCTACCGGTGCGTAATTGCGGTCAAACAGCACCGACGTCATCTGGGCCGGCCCCAGTCCCATCGTGAGAACGAACTTCTCCGGTGATTCAATCAGGGATGACACCATGCCGACATCGGCCGCCAGAGGCGGACTGACAAATTCCGGAAGTAACATGTACAATCCCAGCCAATTGCCAACCGCCAACTGCGGCTTGGTGGTGAAACGAACGGACTTAAATCTAACGCCGGCCGGCGCCTTGATCCGTCCGAAGCCGATGTCGGTGAATCTATCGACTCCCAGAAACTCCGCCTCATACCGGTTGCCGTCGAGCGTCCGCGCCGTCAGCCGCACCGGTGTGATCTTCATGGTCATCCCCGACAGCCCGGCCGGACCTGATTCGTCGGACAATCCTTCGCCGTTGAAAATAATCAGCCCGTCATCGGTGACGATTGTCCCCAACAAACGCAGTTTCTGTTCGCCGGTATGCGTACCCATCGAAATTTCGACATGCACTTCCAGAATGACGCTGAACTCATGCACCGTTTTTTCGATCCGGGCGAAATCAAACGCCGGACCGTCGGCCGCACGAGCGGCCCCCAAACCGAGCGTGAAAAGAACCGCAAGTATGACCTTCAATATCCCTTTCATGTTACTGACCCTCCTTGGTCCGGGAAACATCCATCACGCCGAACCGAAGGGCCGTGCCCCGCCGAAACGTGACCATCAGCTTGCCGGCGTCTTTTTCGGACCACGTCGTGTACAATGTCATCAGTTGAGCCAGGTTGGCCACACCCGTCGTGTCGACTTTGATAAGCACATCGCCGCGTCGCAGGCCCGCGTTGTCGGCCGGGCCGACATCCTTGACCCCCGACACGAACACGCCGATCGTATCCTTGAGCTGATTTTCCAATTGCATATTTCGGGTGATGGCACGGGCGGTGAATCCCCACTTGGTCAGTTCCGAATCCTCACCCTGCAATTCGCCCAGTTGTCGGGTGGTGACATTCACCGTGCTCTCCTGATCGCCGCGTCGTATACGAAACGCGAGATTCGATCCGGGAGCATAGGCGGAGATACGTTTGTAGAAATTCGGCAATTCCTCGACAAACCGTCCCGACACCGCGTGCCCATCGAGGGATTGAATCAGATCACCGGCCTGAATACCGGCCAATTCGGACGGAGAGCCGGGATCGACCGAGGCCACAAGTACGCCGGAGTTCGGCTCGGTTCCGAAATAGCTCTCCAGTTCCTGTAGGGCCTGACAGGACAGGCCGATCCATGAGCGGGTGACGTGACCGTCGGCCAGAATCGCCCGGGTGGCTTCCTTGACGATATTGATCGGAATCGAAAACCCGATGCTATTGGCAAACATGGTCGCGCGCGAATTGATGCCGATCACCCGACCGTTCAAATCCACCAGCGGTCCGCCGGAATTCCCCGGATTGATCGCGGCATCGGTCTGAATCCACAGGTTGTAGTTGCCGGTCGGTTCGCCCGACGGAAGCCGGACATCGGTGCCGAAATACCGGTCCTTGGTCGAGATAACTCCGGCCGAGACGGTCCGCGCCAGCGCCAGCGGGGAACCCATCGCCAGCACATACTGCCCGACCTGCACCGAATCGGAATTGCCGAACTCGGCCACCGCCAGTTTCCCTTTGTACTTGTCCAATTGGAGTTGAATGACGGCCACGTCGGTCGGCGGATCGCCCCCGATATACTTGGCCGGTACCTGTTCCCGGTCGCCGAGCGTGCAGATAATCCGCTCCGCCTTGCCGGCCACATGGTAGTTGGTGACCACATACCCTTTGGCATCAAAGACCACGCCCGAGCCGATCACCGCCTGCTTTTTCAATTCTCCGGTGTTGTAGTCCTTGATCACCGGCTGAATATGCACCAGCGCCGGCAAAACCCGGTCCCGCGCCGCATAGACCTGACTTTGAAACGATGCCGGCACGGGGACGGCGTGCGCCGCACAGGCGGTCGCCGCGATCACCACGGCCGCTACAAATCTTCGCATCAACACTCCTTTGCCTGAACGCTCAGGC
>JACRAV010000153.1 GCA_016213305.1 Candidatus Zixiibacteriota bacterium
GGCACGCACGATATCCGCATGGTACTTGTCTTCTCGGACGGCAATTCGCAACCCTCTTCTACGGATGTGCTCGTCGGCCTGTTCCCGATTGCCGCCCGGATGAGTCATGAAATGCTCCGCGTGCGAACCGCGACTCTGTGGCGACACACCCATTCCCCGCTGGGGACACCGCTGGTGAGGAAAGGACACGAGCGAACCGCCCTGATCGGACTGCTGGACTGGCTGGACAAAGAACGACGTCTGGGATTATTGCTGAGCATTGAACTGGCGGGCGGCGACGGCCCGTTTTTTGAGGCGTTGCAGGCCCTGGCTGGAGAACAGAAACGCCGGCTATTTTGCTACAACGAATTCTCGCGGGGGGTTTTTCGACCGTTGGCCGATGAGGAAATGTACTTCAAGACCGTGCTCTCGCCGAAACGGCGAAGAAATTTGAGGCAGGAGTACGATAAGCTCGGCAAGATCGGCCGCCTGGAAACGCTTGAGCTCAAACCCGGTGACGATCTCGAATACTGGCTCAAGAGCTTTATAGCCCTCGAGGCCTCCGGATGGAAGGGAAAACTGGGCACGGCCATCGCCTGCTCTCCCATCGACATGCGATTCTTTGACGAGCTTTCCCGGTGCGGTTTCGAGCGCGGCCAATTACAAATGCTCATGCTTCGTCTGGATGACCGGCCCATTGCGATGCAATACAACCTGAGATCGCGCCGGGCTGTTTTCGCGCTCAAGATAGCATACGATGAGGAATTTAAACGGTACTCACCCGGAATGTTGCTCGGAGTGGAGGCCTTCAGACTCTTTCACGGTCGGCCGGACGTCGACTGGGTGGACTCCTGCCCAAACGCCCCGGTCAATATCGCGCGAGAGGACCTGTGGAACGACAGTCGGTTGATCCGCCACGTCCTCGTCGGCACCGGCAATATGATGGGACAATTGTTGTTGAGATGTCTTCCGACCGTCCGAAGTCTCCAGCGCGCCCTTCGATCACTGAGAAAACAGGGCTTTAACCCTGCCCCACGCCAGTGATCGGTGATCGGGCTCGATCACATAGAAGAACGCAACAACCGCGTACACCATGGTGGCGGACCCCACGACCAACGCAAATCGTCCATATGAATTGATCTCGAAGGCGTATCTGGAGACGGCAATAACGACGGCAAACGGGATAATCGCAAGCAACGGGGACAGATACGACTCCCGGAAATACTCAAACAGGCCGAGCTTCATCGTCCGGCAGATATAGATCGGATGGATAATCGTCCCGTAGATGGTCAGCGGGATAGCGGTTCCCAGCGCCACCCCGTAGATGCCGAACGGTTTGACGAGGATCACGCTCAGGATGATATTCACCAGCGCCACGCCAAGATTCAAGAACGCCAGGTTCTTGACCTTTCCCAGTCCGTAGAACACCGATCCCGCCACGTACTGAGAAAGGTAGCCAAAGTACGACCACATGAGAATGGTGAGGACTTTCGACGAACTCGGCCCGTACTGCGGCCCCATCCAGAGTGAAATGAACGACTCTCCGAGCATAAGGTATGCGCACCCGATTGGAAGAATCACCAAGAGGCAATAGCGGGTGCCGACAAGCAACAACTGGCGCATCCGGGCGTTGTCGCCGGTGGCATCAAGGCCGGAAGCGAGGGGAGTGACGGTCATCGACATGTGCGAGATCAGGGTGCTCAGGTACTCCATCATGCTGGAGCCGATGGAGAAGAAGGTGATGGCCTCGGCCGACACCATGGCGCCGATGACAATGGCGTCGGTTTGAAACGATATCCGTCCCGCGATCGACATGATGAAGGTGTAGGCGCTGAAGCCGGCGATCATCCTGAAGGTCTCCCGGCTCGCCAGGCGGTGATTGATTTCAAGGGTCGGATTGATTTTCAAGCACCAACGCGCCTTCAGTGCGAATTCGGTCAGGCCGGCCGACAGGACAATCAGGCCCACCGCAATCAGGCCACCGCCGAACTCCAGGAAAGTCACCAGCAGGATGGTTCTCACAAGGAAGACGCTGATCTGAATGACATTGTTCAGGTCGAACCGTTGCAGGGCATTTAGCATGGCGCTGAACACGCCGAACGGAAAACTGGCGGCGACGTTGAGCCCGACGATAATGATGATCACCCGGAGCTGGCCGGTATATTCCGGCGGCACTTTGAACGCATCTGCCGAGAAGTATGACAGGATCAGACTGCCTATCACCACGAGGCCGGCAATGGAGGAGAAGATGACGAGAATCGTATTGACGACCCGGTTGACCATCAGGTCATCGCCGAGCGCCCGGTAACGCGCGACGTATTTGACCACGGCCGGGCGAAGTCCGAGATCGAGAATCCCCAGATATCCGGTAAGCGAACCCACCAGTATCCAGATGCCGTAGCCGGTGTTCCCCAGATGATGCACCATGAACGGCGACAGAAAAAATGAGACGACGATGTAAATGACAAACCCGGCCCAGTTGGAAAAGACGTTTCGGCCGATCCGGGTAAGGGTGCTCATACCTGCTTTGTGTCTGCTCCGGCGCTAAGCCGTAAACAGGATCAGTTGACCGGTTGCGGGCTTTTGGTCGATTGCCAGGCCGTCCAGACCGGCTGGAAGAACTCCATGAATCGCCGCGCCGCCTCGCGGTTGGCAAGGGCGTTCGGATGCGAATCGCGGGGATTTTCCCTCCGATAATCCTCCCTCAGCACATTGTTCGAATCGGCGAGGATATCGAATAAATCGAAAATCACCAGATTGTGCAGGCCGCTTTCCCTGATGTACCCGGGAAGAAATTCACCCTTGAGCCACACATTGAAGGCCCGCGCCCGCGCGGCGCTTTCCGGGGTGGTTTCGAGAGGAACGAGCGGGGGAAACGTCATATAGATGAAGAGCGTGTTGGGATATTTCCTTATTTCACCGGCCAGTCCACCCACAACCGCCCTGTAGTTTGCGAGCGTCTTTTTCGGACTTGCGGGGTCGCCGGGGGGGGCGCCCTCGGCGCCGATGTCGCTGTTGGGGAAGCAGGACTTGAACATGACGATATCATTCACGCGGCCGTCGGTGTAATACACATTGGGATGATTCTTGAACTGCAGGATGCCCTTCATGTCGTTCTGGAACTTGGGCAACCAGTTGCACATGTCGGTGTACTGGCCGACCGAATCGCCGTAGGTCATCCCCTTCACCGCGATGCCCATCTGCTGGAGACTGTCCCGCAGTTTCCCTTCTTCGAGGATGCCCTTTCCGACGGAGTGATGCAGAAACACCATGCGGTGAGCAAAGTCTTTCTCGGCGATATCCGACAGGGTGGCGATCATTTTTTCCGATTCCTTCACCGCATTCTGAAGACGGGCGGTCTGGCGTTTCATCTGCCAATACTGGTAGGCGAAAAACAGTCCCCCGATATTGCCCAGAATCGACACCACCAGAACCGCGACAACCAATTTATTCATACAGATCCTCCTGAGCGGCCAAAACCCATTGCGTTCCCATCATCGGCATTATACACCTGAGTCTAAAATAGTCACGTCGTGTCCGGGGCGCAACCGCTACGCACGTCCCGCAGGAACGGCAGGTGTCCGCGGCCAATGATCGTCCCTGCACGTCAACGCCGGAGGAAGTCATGGATTCAGGGGAAGCGGCCGGCATTAGCGGTTCTTTGAACCTTGGGATGTCCGCGAGAAGTGCTCCACCGTTCGCCGCAGTCCCTCGGAGAAATCAACGGTCGGCTGGTAGCCGAATGATTTCAAACGGTCAATCGCCGCAAAGGAATGACGAATATCGCCGACGCGGGCCGGTTCGTATCGCGCTTTGGTTTCGACGCCGATGATGCGACGAAGCTGGGTGAGAAGATCATTGAGCGTGTACTGGCCGCCGCAGGCGACATTAAAAGACTCGCCGACGATCTGGTCGCTTTGGGCCGCCAGCAAATTTGCCTGAACGCAATTATCGATATAGGTGAAGTCGCGCGATTGTTCGCCGTCGCCGAAAACAATGGGCGGCTGATTGCCGAGCAGGCAGGCGATGAATTTCGGAATGACCGGCGCATATTCGCTTTTGGGGCTTTGGTATGGTCCGAAGATATTGAAGTAGCGCAGGGAGACGGTCGGCAGTTTATACAACTGCCAGTACACTTTCAAATAGTATTCGGTCGTCAATTTCGTTATGGCATACGGCGACAGCGGGCTGGGGACCATACTCTCCCGCTTCGGCAACTCCGTGGTTTCTCCATAAACGGAAGATGAAGAGGCGGAAACGAATTTCCTGACCCCGGCATACCTAGCCGCCTCGAGGAGGTTCAAAGTGCCGTTGATATTGACTTCGTTGGACGTTAGCGGGTTAGCCACCGACCGCGGCACGGAAGGTAGCGCCGCCTGGTGCAGAATACACTCCATACCGGCAACGGCCCTGACGACCGTCCAGTAGTCCCGAATGTCCCCTTCCATCAATTCAATGTCGCTTATGATATCGGCGAGATTTTCATGGCTCCCCGACGAAAAATTGTCGAGGACCCGAACGGAATGCCCGTCCTTGAGAAGCCGCCGGACGAGATTACACCCGATAAAGCCGGCCCCACCCGTGACAAGAAATTTCATAAGTTAATGGTCCTATTCCGGTTCCGTTTCTGAAGGTATCGGCCCAATCAGAAACTTCCTTGAATCGTCGGCGCAAGCGAACTCAGCATACAACACGCGGCGCAAGTCGGATTCAACGGCAAGGATATTCGTCGCGTGGGGATTTGTCCAGTCAAAAGTGCGGTCGATAAGTCTGCCGGTGGGTTCAAATCGAGGATTCGTGGTCGTGTCGCGGCTCAATACGCGAACACGGAAGGATCAAAATCGGCTTCGAACAAATCATAATTGCAGGTCAACTCCTCACCCGGATGAATATCCCGCGCCGCCACGTCGAGTGATTCCTCACCATTGGAATTGGCTTTCTCGGCGACATTCGGATTGAAGGAGTGATTGAAGAATCGGGCGTCGTCGAAACACAGAACATAATACGGGCCTTTGCGGCTCAGATAGCTGTACTTGAGAAATATCTCCCGGCTGGGA
>JACRAV010000154.1 GCA_016213305.1 Candidatus Zixiibacteriota bacterium
ATCCAATCGAAAGAGAAATGTCGGGACCATAAAGGTCCCGACCTACTTATCTACTGATCTGCCGTTTGGCTCCGCGTATGACGGAAAGCACTTGATACCGCCAATTTCCAATTGATGGTGTGTGGCGGTGTCCACCCGGACGCGGTAGAACCCATCTAAAGCGGTTGGGGCGTAACCCTTTGTGAGATGCAACACCAGAGCAAGCCGCGATGAATCGGTGGCCTGTACAATTATATCATACTTCAATCTGTGCGCGTCTCGGATAATCACTCCCGGTATTTCCCCTTGGCGAAGGACCGAAGAATGAAACATCCATTCCCCCTTACGGCGGCAGTAAGACTTACCCTCAGCCACGAAATACTGTATGCTGTCCTTGCACGGTGCGGACTCCAAATTGCGCATGCGACCATAGTCAATTTCCGCCTGGGTCATCTTGCGCGTTCGTCCCCATCCGCCGCCAGGGAGTTTCTGCCAACCGGCGGTATCGGAGTAAACCGACAGTGATTCGGCGAGTTGCTCCCGGGCGACCTCAGTATCGCGAGAAACTGCCTGTGCCTGATTCAGCGTAGACTCGTCAGCCGAATCCACATATCCCAGCGTGTCACCTTTCTCCCTCTCAAGCTTTGCAGCTACCCGTGCATCAAAGGGGATCATTGTGAACCCACCGGTTGTCGGTATGAATGATCTGACCACGAGTTGCTCGCCCGTGCCGAAGTCAACCCAAAAGAGAATGCCGCTCGTGTCCCCACACGGAACGATCATGTGCATTTTACGGGTGAACATTGGGCGATCATCCAGCGTCTCGTGCCATGTTGTCTTCTCACGCAACGTGATGCCCCCAAAGGTTTCAAACCGGATTGAAAATGACGGAGCTGTTGTGGTTTTGTTGCGCGACAAAGCAAGGGCAAAAGTCTGCTGTCGGCCGCAGACCAGTGAATCTGCGGCGCGAAAATCGAAATCCATGTACCAATGGTGTTGGCCCTTATCTGCAGATGCCGAACCACTCACGAAGAATGAAAGCAGTATTAGACAGAGTAATTTCATAAATTTATTCGTTCGAAACCTCTTACGATCTACCTGCTAGTGGCGCCGGGCATCTTACGCAATTAGAGCGCCTGCGCCTTAGAAGTTGACGAATGAAATAACACATTTGTGCGACGCATTATCTCGTATTGGGGCGGCGTCCGAATCACAAAGGCGCTAGGTTACAGCCCCCCCTACTTCACAAACCTGCTCGGATCGGTGATCACCCCGTTGAGGGCCGAGGCCGCCGCCGTCGCGGGCGAGCACAAATAGATATTCTTTGCCGCCGAATTCGTCCGATCAAAGAATGACGCCGAGGCGGTCACCAGCACCTTCTCCCCGTCGCCGTTCGCCTTGAGCGCCACTGGCGGCAGATATCCTGGATGAGTCACGATTGCGCCGGCTTCGACAAACAGCCGAATCAGCCCCTTCTTGAGCGCCTCCAGATAGACCGTCCTCGACCCCGGCACCACATACAGTTTGCAGTCGGCGTGGACTTCCTTGTTGCGCAGGATATCCGAGGCAATCCGCAAATCCTCGTATCGACCGCTCGTGCACCCGCCGACAATCACGTGATGCACCGGCGTGTTTTCCATTTCCGCCGCCGCCTTCACCTGATGAATATCGCAATGGCAGATCACCAGCGGCGTGACATGATCGACATGCACCTGGTAGGCATTTTCGTATTCGGCGTCCTTGTCGGGCATGAGCGGCGCATACCGGCCGGTGGAGCGGCCGTTCAGGAACCGACGCGTGGTGGCATCGTACGGACAGATCACCGCCAGCGGATCGAGCGCCGACAACAGTTCCGTGAGCGTGATCCGCTCCGAAAGCGACATCTGTCCGATCAGCGATCCGCCCAATTCGATCACCCGACCGTCGCACACTTCATCGCCAAGCCGTTTGAACAGATGAATCGCCACGTCGGTGGACGACACGCCGCGCGGACGGTGCCCGCCGACCGCCAGCCGCATTGATCCGGGGACCGGGATGGTCAGCTTGCCGTGCGCCAGAATGTCCGCCATCGTGGCGGAATCGATTCGCATGCCGCACCCGCTGACCGCGCCGAAGCCGAGTGTTGAGCGTTCGATGCCAACCGCCACCTGGCCGGGCAGGGCATGTCCTTTTTCGATCGCGATCTGATGACAGCACCCCTCGCGCGGGTCGTGGATATTCTTGACTCCCTGCCGCTTGAGATACTCGGTGACCGACTGGGCCGCGCCGCCGCCGCGAATCGTTCCGCATTCGCTCGTTTCGGTCAGGGTCGCCACCACTTTGTTCGCATTCTTGAAATACTCAAGCCCCTGTTTGCGGAACTGTTCGAAGACCGAAACGATTTCTCCCTGCGGTAAAATCACGTCCGGGTCAATCGTCACCGTCTGCCCGATCTCCACCCGCTCCAGTTCGGCCGAGCGCGCCAGAATTTTCTGGATCATCGTCCGCTTGCCATACAGAGCGGTGGTCAGACCATTCGACTTCGCGCCGGGGAAGTTCAGCTCCAACTGTTCAAGTTTCAGAAACGCCGGCTTTTCCTTTAAGCCGTATCTTCGCCGCCAGTTGTAAAACGC
>JACRAV010000150.1 GCA_016213305.1 Candidatus Zixiibacteriota bacterium
GACCTCCGAGCGGACCATGCTCGAGGAAACCATCGAACGGGTCCGGCCGCTCATCCCGCTGGACCGCATCCGCATCGTGACCGGCGAGTCGATGACGCAGTTAATCCTGCATTCGTCGTCGCAACTGAACAAAGACCATATCCTCTCGGAGCCGTTCGGCCGAAACACCTGTCTGGCGATCGGTCTGGCGGCCACCCATCTGGCGAAAGCCGACCCGCACGCGGTGATGGTGGTGTTAAGCGCGGATCACCTGGTGCGTCCGCCGGAAAAACTCCTGAGAATCATCGAGGATGGGTGCGCGATTGCCGCCGCCGACAGCCGTCTGATCACGATCGGGATCGTACCGACCCGCCCCGAAACCGGGTACGGGTATATCAAGCTGGGCGAGTTGTTCAAGGCCGAGCGCGAGAGCAATGTCTTCAATGTGGCGGCCTTCACCGAGAAGCCAAAAGCGGCGGTCGCGCAGGAGTATTATTTCAGCAGAAAATACCTCTGGAACAGCGGAATGTTCATCTGGACGGCCAAAGCGATTCTCAAGTCGATCAACGAGTGTCGTCCGGAAATAGGCGAATTGCTGTCTAAATATTCGGAGTCGATCGGCACGCCCAAGGAACTGGCGGCGCGGCAGGAATTGTACCAGAAGGCGCCGTCGATATCGATCGACTACGCCGTGCTCGAAAAAGCGAACAACGTGCTGGTGATCAAGGCGGATATCGTCTGGGACGATATCGGGAGCTGGAATGCGCTGGAGCGGTTCAAGGACCGTGATTCGGACAACAATGTGCGGATCGGGCAGTCGGTGGTTCTCGATACGTACGAGACGACCATTTACAACGAAGATTCCGGGCTGATCACCTGTCTGGGCGTTTCCGATCTGGTGATCGTGCGGTCGGGGAATGTGACGCTGGTCACGCATAAGACAAGGGCCGGCGATATCAAGGAACTTCTGGCGAAACTGAGCGAAGATGAATCGACCCGCGGTTACTTATAGTTTGTTGGTGGCGGCATTTGTGTGTGTCGCCGAGGCGGCCGACAAGAAAGCAACGCCACCGGCTCCGGCCAGACCTGTGCCGGCGAGCGCCGGGAGAGTTATCGAACCGTTGGGCTTGCCGGCGGATTTCGAGCTGATCACGGCCAAGGTGCCGCAGTCGGGAGCAATCGGGGAACGTCCGAACGTATCCGATACCAGCGTGAGCGGCAAAGCCGGCCGGTCGATGCTTGTGTTCCGGGTGCAAATTTACACAACCCAGGGGTTCGGCGACGCCCGCAAATCGATGCAGGTGGCACAGGAGATTTTCGATCAGCCGGTTCATATCGACTACGAAGTGCCTAACTTCAAGGTGAGAGTCGGCGATTTTTCGGTACGCGACGACGCCGAAAGTTATCGCCGGGTGGCGCAGTCTTTGGGATATACCGGCGCCTGGGTGGTGCCGGTAACGGTGGGGATCAGTCAAGCGCCGCCATTGTATGATTCTCTTGCGCTACCTTCCAAAGATTCAGCAACGGTGACCGACTCAGGCGGGCGGAATGCCGGTCCTAAGTAAGATCATGCCGATCATCGTGCCGCAGGCAAAGGCGGAGTCGCTGGATCGGGCCGTTTCGGTGCTCGAATCAGACGGCCTGGTGGTCGCTCCGACCGAAACGAGGTATGGACTGCTGGCAAGCGCCATCAGCGCGACGGCCGTGGCGCGGTTGTTTGAGGTCAAGGGGCGGGCGCACAATATGCCCACCGCGCTATTCGTTCGGGGAATCGATGATATGGAGCGGTATGGTAGTGTGACCCCATCGGCCCGCCGGCTGATCGCGCGATTTTTGCCGGGTCCGCTGACCCTGGTCCTGACGGCGGTGGTTGACTGGGGAGCGCCGCGAGTGGTTGATGGGAAGATCGGATTTCGCTGGTCCTCGTCGCCATTCATAGCATCACTGCTGGACCGGACAGCCGGACCTCTGACCGCGACCTCGGCCAACAGGTCGGGGCGGCCGGATCCGGAGTCGATCGAGGAGATTGCGGCGATATTCGGCGAAGGGATTGATTTGTATATCGACGGTGGCGCGCTTACCGGCCCGACCTCGACGGTGGTCGAATGTGTTGGGGAATCGGTGCGTATTCTGCGGGAGGGCGCGATCTCGGCGGCTGAAATTGAAGAGAGTATTCGGAGTTAAGTGAGCGCATGGCTGAACCGTTTGTCATCCTATTTGTGTGCACCGGCAATACCTGCCGGTCGCCCATGGCGGAGGCGGCGCTTAGGGTGTTGCTGACAAAGGAGCGTCCGGGGCGGTTCGAGGTGATATCGGCGGGCACGGGGGCGGCGACCGGATTCCCAGCGACCATGTACGCGGCCGAAGTCGTCGGAATGTGGAACGCCGACCTGTCCCAGCACCAGTCCCAGCAGGTGAAACGGTCGCTGATTGAAGGCGCCGACCTTATTTTCGGGATGACCTCGGAACATGTCAAAGAGATTCTCCGGCTGGCGCCCGGAGCCAGGGACAAGACCTATTTATTCAAGAATTTCCCGGACCACAGCCCGAAGGGGGAAGGGGTCGATGACCCGATTGGCCAGGGTTTGGACAGTTACAACGAAACTTTTCTCGAAATCGGCGAGTATCTCGGCAAACATCTGCCGTTGATTGTACAAATGATCGATGAAAAACAGACACAAAGCTAAGCGGTTTATACTACGGTTCATTCTGCCGGCGGTTCTTCTGACGGCGGTGGGCGGAGCGTCGTACCTGATCAGTCTGGGGCTTGGGCCATCGAGCGTGACCGCCGAGCCGGCCGACTCGATGGAAGTGCGCGACAGCACGCTGAGCCGGGTGATCGACAATGTCTCGTTCGGAGTGGGGGAGAAGTTGTCGTTCGAGGTCAACTACGGTTTCATCAATGCCGGGACGGCCTCGATGGAAATCGAGAAGCTGATCGAATACGAAGGGCGGCCCTGCTACCAGATCGTGACACGCGCCAATTCGAACAAGTTCTTTTCGAGCTTTTACAAGGTCGATGACCGGGTGGAGTCGATCACCGACGCCACCGGTTTGTTCTCGTGGAAGTTCGAAAAGCGCCTGCGCGAGGGGGGGTACAAGGCGGAACGGAAGTACCGCTTCGACCAGAAGCAGAATGTCGTGTACGAGGGGAAAGACACGATCCCGGTCAGTCCGTATGCACACGACGCGCTCTCGGTGCTGTACTATGTCCGGACCCTGCCGCTGGAGGTGGGAAAGTCGGTTTTTGCGTTCAACTATGTGGACGGGGAGAGGATTCATCTCGAAGTGAAGGTGCTCAAGAAGGAGAAGATCACCGTTCAGGCGGGGACGTTTGACTGCCTCGTGGTGGAGCCGCTGTCATCGACAGTCGGCGTGTTCAAAAACGAGGGGACGCTCCGGGTCTGGCTGACCGATGACCGCCTGCGCCTGCCGGTGCTGATGAAATCGAAAATTCTGGTCGGGTCGATTTCCGCCGAACTGACCGATTACCGTCTTGGAGAGATCGCGGAGTTCTAAACAGTCATGGTTCCGCGGGTGGCCGTCGGAGCCATCGGATTGCCGTAACGGGAGTATATTGTGAGTAAATTAGTCGAATGTGTGCCGAATTTTTCCGAGGGGCGGCGCCCCGAGGTCATCGAATCAATCTGTGCCGCGATCACGTCGGTGGCCGGGGTGGCCCTGCTCGACCGGGAGATGGACGCCGATCACAATCGGGCGGTGGTGACCTTTGTCTGTCATCCGAGCGTGGCGGTCGAGGCGGCGTTTCGCGGGTATCAGAAGGCCGCCGAACTGATCGATATGCGCACCCACAGGGGGGAGCATCCGCGCATGGGCGCCTGCGATGTCTGCCCGTTTGTGCCGCTGTCGGAGATGACGATCGACGATGCGATCAAACTGGCCAACCAGCTCGGCAAGCGGGTCGGCGAAGAGTTGCAGATCCCGGTGTACCTGTATGAAAGCGCGGCCACGCGCACGGAGCGGAAGAATCTGGCCAATGTCCGAAGCGGCGAGTACGAGGGGATTCGCGATTCGATTGCCACCGATCCGGCGCGCAAGCCGGACTATGGCCCGGCGACCATGAATTTGAAGTCCGGTTCGACGGCGATCGGGGCGCGGTTTCCGCTGGTGGCGTTCAATGCCTATC
>JACRAV010000151.1 GCA_016213305.1 Candidatus Zixiibacteriota bacterium
AGCCGCAGGCGGCTTGACCTACAAATCAAAATGAATGGTGTCGGGTGGGGGCACCCGACACCACAGCAAAATCACCCTTCGACAAGCTCAGCGTGAAGTCATCTTTAACCTCGTCGATTGCGATCTCGCAAGCGACGACGGGCTGAGCGGGGCCTGCCCCGTGCTACGACACGGGGTCGAAGCTCGATAGACAAAGCCGTCAGGCCGGGAGGCCTGACGGCACACATGTCAATACCACTTCGGCACGAACTTGTACCCGTACGAAATCACCCCGTGGTCCATCTCCTGCTGAACCTTGCGAAACTCGATCCGCACTTCCATGCCGATCTTCACCTTCTCGATATCGCAGTCGGTCATCTGCGCCATCAGACGCGTGCCGTCGGTCAGCTCTGCAATCGCCAGCGCGTACGGACCGATATCCTTGAACATCGCCGAAGGCGTCCGGATCACCGTGAACGTGAGAATCTTCCCCGTCTCCGGAAGTTTCACCATCGACTGTTCGGTGTCGCCGTTGGTCGGATCGACCACCCGTGGCGGGAAATACGTCTTGCCGGATATTGCAAACTTGCCGGCTTCCATGCGGTATCGCTGGGGAAACTCGCGCCAGTTACGCGAACTGAACATACTCATCACGCCACCTCCAGGATATGAACAACCGAGGATGCCCCCGAACCGCCCATGTTCTGCGCCATGCCGATTTTCGGCGACTTCGGTATCTGTCGCCCGCTTTCGGCCTGACCGGTCAGTTGTTTGTAGACCTCGACAATCTGCGCGATCCCCGTCGCGCCGACCGGATGCCCTTTCGATTTAAGTCCGCCCGAACTGTTGATCGGGAACTTCCCTTCCAGCGAAGTTTCCCCGGCCAGCGTCTCCGGCCCGGCCTGACCCGGTTTGTACTTGCCGATCGACTCGGCCAGAATGATCTCCGCGATTGTGAAACAGTCGTGCATTTCGGCGAACTGGATGTCGTCGATTTTCTTCCCGGCCATCGCCAGCGCCTTCTGAGCCGCGATCGTGGCCGATTTGATCGTGGTGATATCCGCACGTTGCGCTAGAGCGATCGTATCGGTCCCGGCCGCCGACCCTTTGACTTTGACATACGGCTTGCCCAGTTTCCTGGCTATATCGACCGTGGTGACAATCACCGCCGCCGCGCCGTCAGTGATCGGCGAGCAGTCGAGAATGCGAAGCGGATCGGCTACCATCACGGAACTGGCCACCTGATCGGAGGTAACCGTAAACGGATACTGCGCGACCGGATTTTTCGCGCCGTTCTTATGATTCTTGACCGCTACGGCCGACAGCATTTCACGAGTGGTGCCGTATTTCGCCATGTGCGCGCAGGCCATCATGGCGTACAGACCCGGAAATGTCGCGCCGTGGAATACTTCGTATTCGGCATCGGCGGCGGTCGCCAGCGCGTTGGTGTCTTCATCGGGCGAGCAGTCGGTCATCTTTTCGACCCCCGACGCCAGCACGATATCCGACATCCCCGACGCGACTTCGATAAACGCCTGCCGGAAGGCAAATCCTCCCGAAGCGCAGGCCGATTCAACGCGCACCGCAGGGATTCCCGTGACGCCGAGATAATCGGCCATCAGCGCCCCCAGATGCTCCTGTCCGACAAACAAACCGCCGGACATGCACCCGACATACATCGAATCGATATGATCGACTCCGGAATTCTTGATTGCCGCCATTGCGGCATGGACATACAGATCGCGCATGGAGGTTTTCCAGACCTCGCCCCACTCGCTCATGCCGACCCCGACTACACAGACTTCTCTCATGGTCAGCTCCTCCTCACGCGTTCTTTTTGATTTTGTGGCGGAACTTGGCGTATGTCCCGTAATCGACATACGTCAGGTTCTCTTCCAGCAGTTTCTTGGTTCTCACGGCGTTATCGCGCACCTGGTCGATTCGCGGCGTGACTTTCCAGACGAACGCATCCGACCCGGCGCCGGAACCGTACGAGCACATGAAGATCATATCGCCCGGCTTGGCGACATCGAGCGTGGCGGTCAGGCCGATCGGCGACGCACCCGAATAGGTGTTGCCGAGCGTCGGCGCCAGCCAGCCCGGATTGATCTGCTCCTGAGTGA
>JACRAV010000172.1 GCA_016213305.1 Candidatus Zixiibacteriota bacterium
AAGATCAGAATCAAACGGGTTGGCGGGAAGGCCGATCTGGATCAGCAAATCGGGGAACTGGACACGCGCAAGTTGGCCGCCGCCGACAAGGCGCACATCGAACAACTGGTGTCCAAGATCATGTCGGTCTTTCGGCAGGAACAGCCGAAGATGGACACCGGCGCCGGTCAGCTCATGCTTGAAGTTGACATCTTCGATCAGGGGATCATGCAAAAAGCGGTGGTGCCCGCCGAGCATGGTCACGGCGCCGACAAGACACTGGACCTGGTTGAGGAACTGGAACACGACGTCGCGCCATGACCGACACTGTAGTACTGTCAGGCCTCCCGGCCTGACACTCTTCAACTTGGTCAAGTACGACTTGTGGACGTCACGCGAGGCCTGCGGTGGCGAAATAGCGGAGCCCGGCCAATTTCTTGTAGGGCGGAACCGCTTCTGGTTCCGCCAACTTCTCGGTAGCAACGGCAGAACCACTTTGCTTCGCTACGGGTTCTGCCCTACAAGACTCGTGCCGTCTGATTCCCCGTGAAAGATGGCGGGAGCGCAGGGCTCCCGCCCTACGGATTTTCAGAGGTGCCGTCAGTCCCCCCTCTGCAACCTTCCCCCCGCCTTTCCGTACCAATAGACAGCACTGCAATAAACCTTGGAGGACATATGCGCCGAATTGTCGGAGTGACCCTCACACTGGCCGGTCTTGTGGCATTGTGTGCGTACCCCGTGCTCGCCCGCGACCACTGGACCTTTTTCGGAAAATCATCCCGCACCATCGACGGCTCCGGAAATGTCGTGACGGTCGATCGGTCGGTCGGATCGTTCGACCGGATCGAGTCGTATATCGGCGCCGATCTTGAAATCACTGTCGGCGGCGAACCGAAAGTCACCCTCACCGGCGACGACAACATTGTCGAGCTGGTAACCACCAGAGTGCGAGGCGGCGCGCTCGAAATCGACTCCCGCAAATCATTTTCCACCCGCCGTGATATCAAAGTCGCGATCACCGTGCCGTCGCTCAAGGAGTTGGCGCTTAACGGCTCCGGCGATGTCCAGCTATTCAAGCTGTCCGGCGACAAATTCACGCTGGATATTTCCGGTTCGGCCGATGTCACCTGTGAGGGAAGCGTGCGATATCTGGAAATTGATATCGACGGTTCGGGCGAGGCGTTACTCTCGGACCTGGCCTGCGAGCGCATCGAGGTCGGTCTGGCCGGATCAGGGGAAGTGCGACTGTCCGGCACCTGCAAGGACCTGAATATCGATGTCCCCGGTTCCGGGAATGTCGATGCCCGCGAGCTCAAGTGCGCGAATGTGCGCGCGACGATCGACGGTTCAGGAGATATAGATGTCTGGGCTGACGAATCGTTTGACGGCTCAATCGACGGTTCCGGTGATATCCGCTACTGGGGGAACGCACGCGACATCAGCCGCGATGTCAACGGCTCCGGCCGCATTGTTCGTAAACGGTAGCAAGATTTCGGCATCCTTGAAACGTGCCGTCAGGTGCCCTCACCTGACGGCTTTTTGCTTTCTGTAGCTCCGGGCCACCATCCCTCAATCCGGCCAGCCCAAACACCCCCATCGCATTCATGTAACGTTTTGCCTAACAACATATTACATGCTTATTTTTACTTGCACAACACCCCGCTTTTCCGTACCTTTTACTGTCACTGTTACTGCTATGAAAGAACGTTCTCGACACAGCGCCGGTAAACCTCCGGAAGGTATAAACAGCATCGTCGAACGCGTCATGGGACGTTTCGGCCATCTGAAAAATTACCACGGCTGGCAGGTGGTGGCGCACTGGCCGGAAATTGTCGGCGAGCATTACGCCCGCCACAGTCGCGCATACAAATTCGAGGACGGCACGGTGTATGTGGCGGTGAAAGAAGACGGCTGGCGGCAGAGGATGTCGCTGGAATCGGAAATGATAGTTGAAAAAATCCGCGGGTATGCGTTCGGGAGAACCGTCCGCAAACTCCGCCTGGTGCGTGAAGAGAAAGGACTACCCGAACATGACGACCGAGCTTCACGAAACTGACCCGAAAGGAACGACCGCCACTATGGATAAAGGACCCGGCCACAATTACGACGCCACCACGATCACGGTCCTCAAGGGACTCGATGCGGTCCGCCGCCGCCCGGCCATGTACATCGGCGACATCGGCCAGCGCGGTCTGCATCACATGGTGTACGAAGTGGTTGACAACTCGGTTGACGAAGCGATGGCCGGTTACTGCGATCAGGTCACGGTCGAGATCGGCAAGGACAACTCGATCACCGTCACCGACAATGGCCGCGGCATCCCCGTCGAGATTCACCCCGAACAGAAAGTCTCCGCGCTTGAGGTCGTGATGACCACGCTTCACGCCGGCGGCAAATTCGACCACGACAGTTACAAGGTCTCCGGCGGTCTGCACGGGGTCGGTGTGTCGGTGGTCAACGCACTTTCCGAGTGGTGCTGGGTCGAGGTGACGCGCGAAGGGATTGTCCATCGCCAGGAATACCGGCGCGGCGTGCCGGTGGAGCCGGTCAAACCCTCCGGCAAAGGAAAAAAGAACGGAACCAAAACCTCTTTTTATCCCGATGTCGAAATTTTCAGCAAGATCGAATTCAAGTTCGATATCGTCGCTTCGCGCCTTCGCGAACTTGCCTTCCTCAATCAGGGTCTGACCATCGACCTGATCGACCACCGCACCGACAAAGAAGTATCGTTCAAGTACAAAGGCGGCCTGGGTGCGTTTGTAGAGTATCTGAATGAAAACAAAACCCCGGTGTTCAGCAAGCCGATCTCTTTCCAGAAGGAAAAGGAAAACGTCTTTGTTGAGGTGGCGATCCAGTACAACGACGGTTACGCCGAGTCGGTCTATTCGTACGTAAATAATATCAACACTATCGAAGGCGGCACCCACCTGACCGGCTTCCGCACCGCGCTGACCCGCTCGATCAACAATTACGCGATGAAGTACAATCTGCTCAAGCGCGAAAAAGAAAACCTGTCGCTGATCGGCGATGACTCCCGCGAGGGCCTTACCGCCGTCATTTCGGTCCGGGTGCGCGACCCTCAGTTCGAAGGCCAGACCAAAACCAAGCTGGGCAACTCCGAGGTGAAAGGGATTGTCGAGTCGATCTGCAACGACAATCTGAGTTCATACTTCGAGGAAAACCCGTCGGTCGCCAAGAAGATCGTCGAGAAACTGGTCATGGCGGCCGCGGCGCGCGAAGCCGCCCGCAAAGCCAAGGAACTCACCCGCCGCAAAACGGCGCTCGACACCGCCGCGCTTCCCGGCAAACTGGCCGACTGCTCGCAGTCCGATCCCGAATCGTGCGAAATCTACATCGTCGAGGGAGACTCGGCCGGTGGTTCGGCCCAGCAGGGTCGCGACCGGCGCTACCAGGCGATCCTTCCGCTTAAAGGAAAGATCCTCAACGTCGAAAAGGCCCGCATCGACAAGATTCTGGGCAACGACGAAGTCCGCACCCTCATCACCGCTATCGGGTGCGGCATCAGGGAGGATTTCGACGCCTCCAAGGCCCGGTATCACAAGATTATCATCATGACCGACGCCGATGTTGACGGCTCGCATATTCGCACCCTCATTCTGACGTTCTTCTTCCGCTACATGCGCGAGCTGATCGATCTGGGATATATCTACATCGCCCAGCCGCCGCTCTATCGCCTCAAGCATGGCAAGACGGAAACGTACGCGTATTCCGACGACGAGCGCGACCGCCTGCTCAAAAAGATGCCCGACACCGGCGTCAATATCCAGCGCTACAAAGGTCTTGGAGAGATGAACCCCGAACAACTCTGGAAGACCACGATGGACCCGGAAACCCGGACTCTTCTGCAGGTGGCGCTTGACGATGCCGCCGAAGCCGATCACCTGTTCACCAAGCTGATGGGAGACGAGGTCGGCCCGCGCCGGGAGTTTATCGAGCAGAACGCCCAGTACGTCCGCAATCTGGATATCTGATTCGGTTTTGTAGGGCACGAGCCCCGTGCTCGTGCCGTCTTTCTTGTGCCGTCAGGTGCCCTCACCTGACGGCCTTTTGTTTCTTGTAGGGCCATCATCGTGCGATAGAACGGCAAGAATCTGCTCGGTGAATTGAACGGAAAGGCCTCGACAGGCTCGGCCTGACTTGCTCGACGGTTTGAAGAGTGTCAGGCCGGGAGGCCTGACACCACTATATGCCGGTTTATCGTATATGTCTCTCATGTAGGGCCGGGAAACTCCGGGGTGAATCTGATGTTATACGAGATATGAAAACCATTCACCCCGGAGGCACCATGCGTCTCTTTCCCCGACTGGTAGTCATCTCGATACTTTACCTGATTGCGTCGGCCGGCACGGTCGCCGCGTCCGAATCAAGCGAGAAAACTCCTGAGGCAAAGGCGAACGATGCCTCGGCCAAGGCCACCTCGGCCTACAACGAAGGGGTGCGGCGTATCGATCATGCCAAAGAGATCGGTCTGAAGGGTGATTCCACCTATGCGTACAATTACCGCGCCACATCGGACGCCAAGGCCCGCCGCGAATACGAGAAAGCGGTGACGGCCTTTCAGAAAGCGATCACGCTTAATCCACAGTTCAAGGAAGCCCACAATAATCTCGGGTACTGCTTTCGCAAGCTGGGCAAGCTGGAAGAATCGCTGGCGGCGTACGACAGGGCGATTGCGCTGGATTCCAATTTTGCGCAGGCGCGTGAATATCGCGGCGAGACCTATCTGTCGCTGGGGCAATTAACCAAAGCGCAGGCCGAGCTTGAATTTCTTAAGGCGCTGAAATCCCCCTACGCCGACCAACTGGAGCACTCCATCGAGTTGTTTAAGCTGGCGGAAATCGACAGAGCGGCGCACGGCGACAAGTAGGGCGGGAGCCCTGCGCTCCTGCCATCTTCTCTTTGCCGTAGGGGCGGTACTTCGAAAAGATACGTCGCGCTGAGCGTAGTCGAAGCGCGACCAACGGTGAGGATTGTCGGGACCATAAGGACCCCGACCTACGGGAGCTACTTCTGTTCTGTCGGCTTTTCCGGCGGACTGAGCACCTCATCCGGTATCTTCACTTTGGGCAGAAAGATCCCCAGATACCGCTGGTACCATTTCCACTTCTTCTTCTCTTCCTTGTAAAACGCCTTGATCCGCTTTTCGCGGGCCTGCGCCACCACGTCGTGCGCTTCAATCCGCTGAATCATGATCTCGATCGTCTGCCGCTTTTCGAGCGCGGAGCGAAGCGTGTCGTAGTCCTTGAGATTAAACAACGACTGCACGATCGGCTCGAAAAATACCATGGTCTGCGAGCCGACATAATTGAGCGGCTTCACCGACTCCAGAAACACGATCGCCGGAACGGTCATCGACTTCTCGACCACCTTCTTCGCCACCCTGTCCAGCACCGCCAGTTCGTCTTCAGGAAGCGGGCCTTCCTCCGGCACGCGCATGGCATCTTTGAAAAAGCTCATGACCTCTCCCCGGCTATATCGGCGGATTTGGTGACCGACGGCGATGGTATGCCGATATGCGAGCGGCAAAATGCGGCAACGGCCTCCGCGTTCTTGTCATACATTAGGTAAAGTCCGCGGAAATTTTCCAGCCGCGAGGGCTCGGCAAAGGGTGACAGCAGTATCCCGTTCTTGTCCGGATAACAGCTTCGGTACAGCGACCATTCTTTCTTCAGCGTCTGAGTGGTCGTTTTGACCGTCACGCCGGCGTCGTCGATCCGGTACCGGGTCGGAAAGTAGAATTTCGCAAGCGAGGCCACCATGATAATCGCCGTCAACACCGCAAACGCCTGTGAATCGGTCGAGAAACGGACGAGTCCGATGACGCACACGACAAACAAGCTTACCGCCACCGACACCCAGGGTCTTCGCCGCACCGGATGCACCACCCATTCGAGCGCCGGTCCGGTCGGGGCCGTTGAGTCTGCGCGCACCGAATTCTGTGCTTCGTCGGCCATATGAATCATCCCGGCGCCTATTCGGATTTTTCCGGCATGGCGCGGTAACGCTCCTGCTTGACCTTTTCGATCCATTCCAGCAATTCGCGGGCGGTGAACAGGTTCTTTTCGATCAGCAATCGCACCAGCGCTTCCTGCGCCAGATTGTTCGACAGCGCCAGTTCCTCGAACGTGACGTCACGTTCCTTGCCGTCAACCACCATTTTCAGAGCAACTTTATTTTCGGCCACGCCGGTATCCTTTACTGCAAAGTGTCTGCGTTCCCTATGAATATACGAAAGACAATGAGCCGGCGGAACCGCGCAAATTACTTCGGCGACGGAATGGTCTGAACCGTTTCCAGCTGAACAGCGGCTCCCGATTGGATTCGGTACAGCGGCAGGGCGACATTTTCCCGGTTAGGCCCGAACCGCACCGGCCCGGCCGCGCCGGAATACCCGCCGACTTTTGCCAGCGAACCGACCAGCGACCCTCGATTGTTGGAGCCGGACAGTACGGCATCGGCCACCAGCCGCACGGCGTCGTAGCCGAGACAGGCCAGACGTTGCGGCGGCAATCCAAGTCGTTGCTTGTAGGCCGCGCTGAAGGTCACGAATTGCTCGCTGTTCTCATGAAGAATGAACGGCGAAGGAAAGACCGCCTGCCGCGTCAGATCGTCCCCCATCCGGTATAAGAGCGTGTCGCCCCAGCCGTCCGATCCCAGCAGACTGCCGCTGATGGCGTAAAACTTCAACTGAGGAATCACCTGCCGGAGTTGGGCGGCGTCACCGGGGAGAAACAGACAGTCGAGATGCACCGGCACCCCTTCGGGATCAAGAGTATCTCCCTTGGCGTTGATGTAATAAATCGAGTCCGGCTGATACCCCAGCATGATCGCTTTGAGGTCCCTGAAATACGGCCCGAAATCACGGTCCCGCGTGCGATAATACTCCGTTGCCACAACCGTACCACCCAGAATCCGAAAGCGCTCGGTGAAGGCACGCACGATCGGCGCCAGATTTGGTTCCGCCGAGGTAATCACCGCCGTCGAATCGGCGTTCAGGATGTTGCGGGCGTAGTCGGCCATCGCGATCCCCTGTAATTCGATATTCGCCGACAGCTGAAACGTGGTCTTGCTCAACGTGGTCAGTCCCGGATCGGTGGCGGCGGGAATAATCAGCGGAAGCTGTTTGGATCCGAGAGCCGCCGAAGCCACCGAGGATTCATCGCTGGTCAGCGGACCTATCGCCGCAAGAACATCCGATGTATCTATCTGCCGCACCAATCGTCCCGTTTCAATCGGGTCCCCTTTAGTGTCGAACGACTCCAACTGCAACAGCAGACCGCGAGTCCGGGCTATTTCTTCAGAGGCCAGGATCGCCCCCTGCATGATCTGTCGACTGAAACTCTCCAGCCCTCCCGAAAACGGCAACACGACGGCCACGCGATAGGTGGCGGTAATACCGGTCTTCGACGGCTTGACACTGGTCGTCCCGGTGGAATCGCCGCAGAGCGAATTCAGTTGCCGGCGAACAGCCGGTTTGGAATCCGGAATGCCTCTGAGGAGCTGGCGCGAAAGCAGGCACCGCCGATCATCGGGAAGTCTGGCGAAGATCTCCCTGGTCAACTGAACGCTTGAGGCATTGATCATGGCGCCGGTCAGCGATGAGACGATCAGCTTCTGCAGGCGCTCGTCGGTGGCGTCCCGCCAGGCATCCAGCCAGTTTCCGACCGCGCCGTTGACATCCCCAAGCGCATAGGTACAGTTGGCGAGAAAATACTCGCTGTGCGATTTAAGTGGTGATTCAGGAAACTGGGCCACAAGCTTGGAAAATGCTTTTCCCGCCTCGGCATACGCGCTTCGGTGATAATCGGCGCGCCCCGCGTTGTACAGGAACAGATCGAGATTCTTTGACTGGGGGAAGCGGGCGATAATGTCGCGGAAAGCCGACCCCGCCGCCTGCCATTCACTCGCGTCCATCAGACGCCAGGCCCGCTCGTAGGCGTCCGTGACCTCGCGTGTGTCATTAATCCGGTCGGCGGCCGCACCTCGAACCGGGAACAGCAGGGCCAGAGCCACCGCCGCCGCGATAAAAGTTCGCGCCATCATCTACAGCGAATACTTGCCGAAATCCTCAGGGTTGATATTCTTCAGCCGATCGCGAAGCGATTCCCGATCGGTCGGTATCGGCGGCTGGTCCGGCGATCCCTCCGCCCGCGCCTGAAACAATTCCTCATTGACAAAGATCGACGCCCCGGTCTTGAGCGCCAGCGCGATCGAATCCGACGGCCGGGCGTCGATGGTCATCACATGACCGTTGGTGCGAAGGTGTATCAGCGCATAAAACGTCTGGTCCTTCAGCTCGGTAATCTCGACCCGGTCAACCTCGGCGTGAAGCTCCTCGATGAGATTTTTCATGAGATCGTGCGTGAGCGGACGCTTCGATCCGACGCCCGACAGCTCCATGGCGATCGCCCAGGCCTCGGCATGACCGATCCAGATGGGCAGAACTCTGTCCAGCCCTTCCGGGGTCAGGATCACCACCGGAGTATTGGTCGTCATGTCGAGGGCCAGCCCCTCGAGCTTGACCTCAAGATAGCTCATTGGTCACGACTTCTTAATCACCCACAACCGGAGGTTCGCCACCACATCCTTGTCACACTTGACCGGCACCGTGTACACACCCAGCGCCTTGATCGGCTCTTCCAGCTCGATCGCGCGCTTGTCAACCAGCACGCCTTCTTTCTCCAGCATCTCGGCGATATCGGCGGCCGTGACCGACCCGAACATCTTGTCCTCCTCGCCGACCAGAGCTTCTCTGGAGAGCGAGAGTTTTTCGATTTTGGTCCGGACGATTTCGGCCCCTTTGCGACGCTTGCGGGCGCGGACATCCTTCTGTTTTTCGATTTCTCCGATCGCCTTCAGATTGCCGCTCGTGGCCGGAATGGCCAGGTTGCGGGGAATCAGGAAGTTGCGACCGTACCCCGGCTTGACTTCCACCGTCTGGCCGGCATTGCCGACATTGTGCACGTCTTCGCGCAGAATCACTTTCATACTACACCTCTGACTTATAATATAACGTCTCAATTACCTGCATCAACCGCTCTTTCGGCCCGTGCCCGCCAGTCGAAATAGCTGTCGCCAAATCCGATCAGGGCCACAACGAGAAAGCCGAGTATCTGGGCCAGGAAGAGCATGATATACATCGCTATTCGTCCAAACCATCCGATCCGCACCCGCCGCATGAAGTGTTCGACCAGCGACATGCCGGTCACCACATAGACCAGAGCCAGCATCGCCAGCAGATTGTCGGCAATGATCTTGATCGTCTCGCCGCCCAGAAAACGACCCGCCGCGGCCATCAGGACCAGTACCGCCAGCCCAAACGGTGCTCGCCAGGTGGCGAATGGCGGCACGACCGCCCGCTGACCGGCCGGCGCCACCACGACATAGCTGAAAACGCCGAAACCAAGCGCGTACTGCGTCACGGCGGCCATCGCCATCCCGCTCGGCAACAACCGGACCAATGTATCCGCAATTTTGTTCAAGGCAACCACCGATTCATCCACCACCGCGGCCGAATTCCCGGCCGATGTCAACTGCATGCGTAACACTTCAATTATTCCATCAAGCCGGGTGCGGACAATTTCCGCCATCACACCGTACACCGGCACAATCTGCAAAAGGGTCGCGCTGATCACGATAAGCGCGCCGACTCCGAACACCACCGACACCGGCTTTCCGGTGCGCGCCAGATGCCCGGTCGCGATCCCCGCGCCGCCGAGCGCCAGCCAGGTCGTGAGCCAGGGCCACAACGTGCCCGCGGCCCACATCGCCGAGACGCCCAGCGCGATCACGATTCCGGCGCCCAGAGACGACCACTGGCCGCGAAAGACGAGCGCCGGAAGACCACCGTACAAGAAAACCGTCGTCGCCCATATCGCGATCAACACCAGCACCCCGAGCGGC
>JACRAV010000155.1 GCA_016213305.1 Candidatus Zixiibacteriota bacterium
GACATTCGGCCCAGCGACGCTGTATGGAGTGGGAGACCATCCCAGCTCGAGTTTCGCCGCCGATCTCAACGCTGACGGACAGCTCGATCTGGCCGTGACGAACTACGGATCGACATTTGTTTCGGTCCTTCCCCATGACGGGCCATCACTCTTCTTGCCGGCAGTCAATTATGACACGAGGCTCAATTCAAGCGGGATCCAGGCGGCGGACTTTGACGGTGACGGCCGGATGGACCTGGCAATGGTATGCTACCAGGATAGCACGGTATCAGTCTTAAAGAACATTACGACCTGTTGTGACGGTTTCACCGGCAATGTTGACTGCGACCCGAATCAGGGTGTGGATATTTCAGATCTCTCGGCGCTCATTGACAACCTGTTCATCTCGTTTTCGCCATTGTGTTGCACCTACGAGGCAAATGTGGATGGCGAGCAAGGCATCGACATCTCCGACCTGTCGGCCCTGATCGATTACTTGTTCATCAATTTCACGCCCACGGCGGTGTGCCAGTAAGAGCAACACGAATGTCGCGAGGATTGTTGTTCGCCCTGCTCGTCCTCTGGTTTGTTTCTGTTCCTGGCGGTAGCGCTTATACCTCAGAGCGGGATGATTCCGGGGCAGAGGTACCGGCGGACAATAGGGCGGCGAATCAATCGGCCGAGGCGGACAGGTCATATCTTGTTTCGTCGCGGAACGCGCCGGTTGACCGGATTGGTCAAGCTGTGTCCGGCGATCGCGCCGCGACCGGATATCCGGAGTGTCAGTACGGCGTCGCAACTTCCTGCGGCACCGTGACCCGGGTTAATTTTGCGGGGATGAATCCTCCGACCGGGTGCACGATGACCTCGTACGACGCATGGGCGCAGTTGATCAAGGGAAATTATCTCAACACAATCGAGAGGATTCGCGTGGCGGTCCTGATCGATAGCTTCTATGCCTCCTGCCCGGCGACCAGGGACGCCGTACTGAACGTCAACGTCTGGGCTTCGGACAATGGTACGCCGGGGCAACTCATCGCGTCGTACCCGGTGTCACCCATATCCTCCTACCCCGACTGGAATGAGGTCGTCATATCGGGCGGGATTCGGGTGCCCGGCGACTTCTTTATAGGATATGATGTTCTCTCCTTTGTTGGCACCCAGCTCGTATATGCGGTGTACCAGCGCGACGGCGACACCGGTCCTTGTCCTCTGGTCAATGGGGGAGCCTGGGTGCATTGGAAACCAAACGCGGACCCCGCCGATGTCTGGTGGAATCGCTCCCGGGACATGGGCAGGCCCGACAACCTGGTCGCCGAGGTCGACTTCTGCTATATTCCGGACACCTCGGCAGGTTGTTGTTTCACCATGAACGTTGACGGTCACGCGGGCAATGTTGACGGCGATCCGTGGAGAGCCATCAACATTTCCGACCTGACCGCGCTGATCGACTATTTGTTTATCAATTTTACGCCGCTCTGGTGCCGACCGGCGGCGAATATCGACGGGTCGCCCGACGGTAGCGTGGATATCTCCGATCTCTCGGCGCTGATCGATTTTCTGTTCATCAATTTCACTTCCCCGGCGGTGTGTCGGTAGGCGAACATTTCATTGGCGGGGGTGACAAGATGTCAAGCCGCGGGGGGCCTGCATCCCGATGAAGTCGGTATAACGAGGCCGTCAGGTCGGGAGGCCTGACGGCACCTTCTGATGTCGCCCGCGAAGACGCAGTGTTCTGCGTGTGATCCGTATTACCGCAAAGGATGTCGGGTAGCTCGGTCCGGGCATCGCCGGACCTCTCAACCCGACCTACGAATTACTCGAACCCTTCCCTCTTGACATGCGTTATAATAATTGCTAAGTTACTGTCTGCCAATCAGACTGCCAAAATGGCAGGGTTCTGAATAGGTGGTGTAATTCGTTATGGCGTTTGAGAATCTGTCAGAAAGAGAAAAAGAAGTCCTCGCCAATCTGGTGAACTACTATATCTCCACGGCTGACCCGGTTGGCTCGCGGGTGATAGCCCACAAGTTCCATATGGGGCTTTCCAGCGCCACGATTCGCAATACTCTCCAGGACCTCGAAGAGTTGGGTCTGGTCGAACAGCCGCATACCTCGGCGGGGCGGGTGCCGACCGATTCGGGGTACCGGGTGTATGTCGATTCGCTGTTGAAGCCGGGGCCGCTTTCGACCGCCGAGAAGCAAGCGATCAAGGCGACTATTCTCCGCGAAGGGCGCGGGATCAACGAGATTCTCGGCCAGACATCCAAAGTGCTGGGCGAGATCACCAGCCAGCTGGGGGTGTCGATTGCGCCGAAGTTCGAAGAGGGGACACTCAAGAGCTTAAAGCTCATTCCGATATCTGATGGGCGGCTGATGATCGTGGTCGTGGTCGAGCACGGGCTGGTGCACTCGGTCATTCTTGAAATCGAGTCCTCGATTTCAGAGAAGGCGGTGCGCGAGGTCGAGTCGGCACTCAACGAACGTCTGGCCGGTCTCACGCTGTCAACCATTCGCAGAACGGTCGCCGAGCGGCTCGAAGGGGTCGCGGGCAACCCGCGTCTGATTCAACTGGTACTTGATTCCAAGGCGAAAATCTGGGCCGATCAGCAGTCGGAGTCGATCCATGTGGCGGGCACCGAGAATCTGCTGATCAAGCCGGAGTTCGCCGACCGGGACAAGCTGACCCGGATCATGAAGCTTCTCGACGACGGCAAACTGCTTTCGGAATTTTTGAGCCAGGCGTCGGGCGAAGGACTGGTGATCACGATCGGCCACGAGAACACGATCGCCGAGATCATGAATTGCTCGCTGGTGAGGTCGCGGTATCGGGTGGGGAATATCACCGGCACGATCGGAGTGATCGGCCCGACCCGGATGCCGTACGGCAAGCTGGTATCGATTGTCGAGTACACGGCGCGGTCGATCACCGAAGTGCTGTCGGGGATCGATGAAAAACAGGGAAGAACATGAGCGAGGATAAAGAGATAAAGGCGGAAGAACTCAAAAAGGACGCGGCTGAGGACACGGCGACCCCGGCTCCGGCCCCGGCGGAAGAGCCGGTTCTGACCGAAGAAGAGAAGTTGCGCGGCCGGGTGGCCGAGCTTGAAGACAAACTTTTGAGGTCGATGGCGGAGCTGGACAATTATCGCAAGCGAACCGCCCGCCAGTTCGAGGATATTGCGCGGACGGCCAACGACAAACTGCTGGGCGAGTTGTTCGATGTCGTCACCAATCTTGACCGGGCGCTCGAACATTGCCGGGATGGGGCGGATATCGAATCGCTTCGTCAGGGGATGGAGTTGATTCAGTCGCAGTTCATAGGGTTATTGGCGCGCAATGATATTCAGCCGATCGTCGCTTTAGGCCAGCCATTCGATCCGAAATATCACGAGGCGCTGGCCCACATTGATTCGAATGAATATGCCGCCAATCTGGTGTGTGTCGAGATTACGAAGGGGTACATGCAGGGGGACCGGGTGATACGTCACACGCAGGTGGCGGTGTCGCGCGGTCCGGTGGCGGATTCCAAAGAAGGCAAATAGCAAAAGGAGTTAGTATATGGCAAAAATCATAGGCATTGATTTGGGGACGACCAATTCGTGCGTCGCGGCGCTCGAAGGTCAGGATCCGGTGGTGATTCCGAATCTTGAGGGCGCCCGCACGACGCCGTCGGTTGTGGCGTTCGCCAAAGACGGGGAGCGTCTGGTCGGCGCGGCGGCCAAACGCCAGGCGGTCACCAATCCGGAGAACACCGTATTTTCAATCAAGCGGTTCATGGGACGCAAGCATGCCGAGGTCGGCAGTGAAGAGAAGATCGTCCCGTATCGGGTGAGCGAGGACAATTCCGGCAACGCCACGGTTGACGTGGCCGGGAAGACCTTCACGCCGCCCGAAATTTCGGCCATGATCCTGCAGTATCTGAAGAAGTCGGCGGAGAGTTTTCTCGGACAGGAAGTCAAACAGGCGGTGATCACGGTCCCGGCACATTTCAACGACGCCCAGCGGCAGGCGACCAAGGACGCCGGGCGGATCGCGGGGCTGGACGTGCTTCGGATCATCAACGAGCCGACGGCGGCATCGCTTGCGTACGGACTTCAGAAGAAGACCAACGAGAAGATCGCGGTGTACGATCTGGGGGGCGGAACGTTTGATATCTCGATTCTCGAAATCGGCGACGGAGTCTTTGAAGTCCGTTCGACCAACGGGGACACGCATCTGGGCGGCGATGATTTCGACCAGGTGGTGATCGACTGGCTGGCCGACGAGTTCCGCAAGTCGTCGGGGATCGATTTGCGCAAGGATCGGATGGCGCTCCAGCGCCTGAAAGAGGGGGCGGAGAAGGCAAATATCGAGCTTTCGACCACGATGCAGACGAATATCAATCTGCCGTTCATCACGGCGGATGCGTCGGGTCCCAAGCACCTCGATTTGACCCTCACCCGCGCCAAGCTGGAGGCGCTGACCGATGCGCTGTTGCAAAGGACGATCGGGCCGTGCAAGTCCGCTCTTGCGGACGCCAAGCTGTCGGCCTCCGAGATCGACGAAGTGGTGCTGGTCGGCGGCATGACGCGCATGCCGAAAGTGATCGAGATCGTCAAGCAGTTCTTCGGCAAGGAACCGCACAAGGGAGTGAATCCCGATGAAGTGGTGGCGGTGGGCGCGGCCATTCAGGGGGGGGTGCTGGCCGGAGACATGAAGGATATCGTTCTGCTGGACGTGACGCCGCTTTCGCTCGGTATCGAAACGCTGGGCGGAGTGATGACGAAACTGATCGATCGGAACACGACAATTCCGACCCGCAAGGCGCAGATCTTTTCGACGGCATCGGACAATCAGCCGGCGGTATCGATTCATGTCCTGCAGGGTGAGCGGCAGATGGCGATCGACAACCGAACGCTCGGGCGGTTCGACTTGGTGGGCATCCCGGCCGCTCCGCGCGGTATCCCGCAGATTGAAGTCGCGTTCGATATCGACGCCAACGGGATCGTGCATGTCAACGCCAAAGACATGGCAACGGGCAAAGAGCAGTCGATCCGGATTCAGGCCTCATCGGGTCTGTCCGAAACGGAGATCGACCGGATGGTGAAAGATTCGGAGAAGTTCTCCGAGGAAGACAAGAAGAAAGCGGCGGTCATTCAGGCGCGCAATGAAGCGGATCAACTGATCTATACGACGGAGAAGACGCTTAAAGAGCATGGCGATAAAATCTCTGCCGATGATCGAAAGAACGTGGAAGCGAAGCTTGAGGAGATGAAGAAAGTGCTGACGTCGGAATCGGCGGAGACGATCAACGCCGCCAAGGAAGCGCTGATCGCGGCTTCACACAAGCTGGCCGAAGAGATGTACAAGCATGCCTCGGCCGGAGCGGCGGGGGCGGGGGCACAGTCCGGGCCGACCGGCGCGGGGCCGACCCCGGGCGCAGGTGGCGGAAAACCGGGGAGTGACGGCGCTGTGGACGCCGATTTCGAAGTGGTGGACGACAAGAAGTAGAACCTGATGTCCAAGCGC
>JACRAV010000156.1 GCA_016213305.1 Candidatus Zixiibacteriota bacterium
GTGGACATCATCCTTGACCTGGGGAATCGCCTTGTCCCCGTCGAGGTGAAGGCCGGGATGACCGTGGTGGCGGACTTTTTCAAGGGTTTGGACAAATACTGCGCGCTGGCCGGCGTCGAAAGCGGCGTTCTGGTCACCGGCGGCTCCGAAACCCGCCGACACGGCCGCCACCTGATCCGGACATGGTCCGACTGCTCGTGAGCCGCCCGGCGTGCCCCCAAGCGGCCGTAACGGCACGCACCCGTTTGGCCGTCTTGGAGTGCGGTGGCTTGACACCGCCTTTCTTCGCCGGGGCTTGACCCGGCGTGTGCGCGTGTGCGTTTCTGCCCCGTTTTGACATTCCCCGCCCACTGGTGTAAACACCCCTTCAGATTCCACAACTTCTCCACCCGCACCTGTCAGGAGGGAACATGGCGACGGAACTCAACATCGAGCATCTCGTCCGTCCAGGCCCCCCCGCCCGAGCCGCCGACGCCGACCGCGAACGAGGGACACACACGGCGAAGTTTCCGGATTTCACAATTGTCGTTTCCACATGGAGGCCGACATGACAAAGACGCCCGTTGTCGCCGTTGTGGCACTTGCGATTTGCCAAGCCTGTTCGGAAGGGTTGGACCTTTCGCAAATCGAAGGCACCTATGACTTGTCATTGAGGGAGAAGATCAACGCTGCGTCAAGACAATTCAAGGATCTGAAAGGCCAAGTCTGCACCATTGTCATAGCAAACCCCCAAGGGGCGTCGGTCTATTTGGACGAAATGGCCGTGATCGGAGCGATGTGCGGGGATTTGGGTTGGATTTCCGAAATGAATCCCAACGAAAGGGCGTTTTCGGATTTTCGGCCGGGATTTCTGGCGGGCGGCAAAATGACCCAACGCGATCCGGCGAAGGTATTCCATGAACAGAACACCAGGATAAGCGCGATCGCCATTCTGGAGAAATTTCCGTTGGGATCTCGCAGGTTCGATGTCTGGCGGGCTGAGGAACAACGAAAAACCGGGAAAAGGATGGACCCGATCGAGCTGCTCGAGTCCTTTGATTCGAAAAAGGGAACACCCGAAGACCTTACGCTGAAGCGCCTCAGGCTCGTCGTTTACGACAACCCTGTGGCGACTGCTCCTCTGCCATTAGAATTCGGTCGTGGTCCGTTTGATGAACGGTTCGCAAAGAAGGACCGCCGTTTCAAGCGACTGTTCGCCGGACAAGCCGTGCTTGATATCGAGACGAAAGAGAAAGAAGTCGGCATCATGCGGGATGACCCCCTCGGGCTTCGATCCTACACCGAGCAAACACTCTATTCGTCCCGGCAGGGGGAGAACAAAGTTGGAAACAGTGAGCAAGACCACCAAGATCATCATGGTCGCGACAGTCCTCGCTTTGTTATCGAGTGGTGTTCTCGTATGGCCCACCATCAATCGCTATGACCGGTTGAAACTGGGAGACAATGAATACCCGGTCAAGATCAATCGGTTTACCGGACGTGTTGCTATTCTCGGTCGCGATGGCTGGAGACCCTTGGACGAGGAAAGGGAATCGACGACCCAAGAGACGACACCTCTTGATCATGCCGAGCTTGAACAACTGAGCGGATCGGCAGAAGTCAATGGCGGCTTCTTCTCGGGGACAATCCATAATGGCACGGCGAAAGTCATCAACGACATGATATTCGAAGTCACCCTTGTCAGGGACCGGAACAAAGAGGAAATGACGCGGAAACTGCGGAACCTACTCAACGATGTTACAAATCCGTTCAAAACGTCGGGGCAAAACCAGGGCGCAACACCTAACGAGACTTTGACGGCTCCCGCGGTTGCGGCCAGATCTCTTGAATGGAAAAGACACTTTAGGGTTCAAGAAACGATTCCACCATTTGCGTCATCACAGTTCAAAGTCCGGAGCGCCGGTGAGTACACCAATACTGTCTACAGCACTTCGTGGAAGATCATTCAGGCGAGCGGGTACCGGACGAGCGTGAATCAACTGCCTCCGGCCGGCTCGACCCTCTCCGACGACGTGATAAGGAAGATCGATGAAGCGATGCAGGCAGACGGGCATGAACCGCTTTCGCCTGGATCGGCCGCATCCGACAAGACAATCGAGAGGACCGACGAGACGGTGAAGTGATGTCGAGCGTTCTTGGTGTCGGGCACCGTGATTTGATACTTGCGGCTCCGCGCGACGGCAATAACAAGCGCTGTGGTGCGGCGTATCGAGGTCGACAACCAGCCGTCCTTACGGGACTCCGATCGCGAAGGGCGACTCCGCGTCCCACCGTTGAAACGGTGGGCTGATTTCGGGCGGTCCCCCGCGGGACGCCGGACGGGGGCATCCGGGACGCGGCCGGTCGCGGGCGCGGGCGGTGTCACCAGATAGTCTCCACGTCCGCTGTTTTTATCAGGCCGTCCCTTGTCACGAGCGGCACGTCCAGAGAGACCGCCGTGGCGGCGATGATCCGGTCGGGCATGTCCGGTACCAGTTTGCGCGGGACGCGGCGGAGCGTTTCTGCGATGCGACGATCGAGGGGCACCACCGATAGACCGGTGTCCGGTCGGTCGAGATGCTCCTGCAGCAGGTCCCAAGCCGTCCACGGGATTCGGCCTTTCTCGCCAAGGTAGACGATCTCGACCAAACAAACGGACGGCACGCTGATGACGCCGCCTCGCTCTATCGTCGCTTCCATCTTGGAGAGAGCGGGAGCGGACAGTTTTTCGCTCTTGAGCAGATACCAGACAAGCGCGTGCGTGTCGGATACGAGACCTTCCATCAGATGTCTTCCCTCGGGAAACTGCCCCACATTTCGCGCCGGGCCTCGGCAATGTCCTCGGCCGAGACGTTCACGCCCAAATCCGCCCAAAGACCGGCCGGACTTCGGCGCGGACGCCCGGAACTATCGCGGCCCTTGATGAACTCGACGAAGTCCAGAACTTCCTTTTGCCTCTCTGGAGGAAGCGTTCGGACCTCCTCAACTATCATTTCCCAAGTGCTCATGTTCTTCGCCTCCCGCGTACTACGTCGAAAGTA
>JACRAV010000157.1 GCA_016213305.1 Candidatus Zixiibacteriota bacterium
CACAAAAACGACCGGCCGAATGTTCGCGTATTCGCCGTTCTCCGAAGTCGGCTGATCTTCCGGCAGTGATGGATTTGCGGCGGCGTCAATGATCCGATCACCGAAGACGGTCGGATGAAGATCATTCGGCGTGTATGTCGCGCCGAGCGGAACCAGCAGGGATCTGGAATGCGCATTGGTGGAGGCATCGCGGCCACTGATTTCGCCTGATTGAGTCAGGAGATTATCGTTGGCGGCAAAAGCGGAAATGCCCGTGAGAGCCCCCGCTAGCATGAGAATCGCAACCGAATGTCGCACCGCTTTTTGCGCCCTTCTGTCGTTTCAGGTTGAATCCTCCCTTAGAAGCGCAACGGGGGTGCCTTGGGGCCTCAGCGGGGACTGAGAAACGGGCGCTCGATAATCGGCTGGATACCAACCGGTTATGGAGGGCGGCTGTCGCCGGGGGAAATTGGCCTGGGTAACGGGTCGTGAAAACGATTGGGATAAGTCTATATTCCTTGGCCACCTACCAATTCGAGACAGCTTGTCAACAAAAAAACATATTCCGTGCCACCATTTGTGCCATAATCGCATACGGATTCGCACAAAAACATCCCCCGTTACCCGTTGATAAACAGGCGATTAGGGGTCAAGAATTTTTCAATTTCCCGACAGAAACTGCTTGACTCGCTCCCAAAATCACATACTTTGTGTGAAAAATTGGGTGAAAATGGGAGAAAGTGGTAGAGCGGTGACCGGCTTCTACGGACAGTATCAGACGACTTTGGACGACAAGGGGCGTCTGGCTCTCCCTTCCAAGCTTCGCGCGGTAAAAGGCGAAAACAACCATCCGCTGTTGGACGGGGAAGTCTTCCTCACCAAGGGACTGGAGGGTTGTCTCAGCTTATACCCGGAGCCGGAGTGGGAGGAGATTCAGAAGCGGTTTGCCGGGCTTAATTTCACCCAACGGGATTTTCGGGCCTTTAGCCGGCGGTTCTATTCGTTTGCCGCGCCGGTGGTCCCCGACAAGACCGGACGTATCCTGATCCCGACGCATCTCCTCAGTGAAGCGGGTCTCAAAAAGGACCTGCTGATCATCGGAGTGAATCGATGGATCGAGATCTGGAATCCGGAGCGTTTCCAGTATTACCTGGAGCAGTTTGCGGGGAGTTACGAGGACGTGGCGGAGCGGCTGTTAACCGGGAATGCACCAGCGGGAGAATAGCCCCTCTGGTCATCGACCGGTGATGGTTGATGAAGTCGTTCGGCTGTTGGTTTCCGATCCTGAAGGCGCGTATCTCGATCTGACTGCGGGTGGAGGAGGTCATCTTTTCGCACTGGCCTCACGACTGAGTCCCAACGCCCGGCTGTACGGGCTGGACCGCGATCCACAAGCAGTGGCGCGAGCCGAAAAACGGCTTTCGGGAGTATCCCAAAAGGTTCGAATAGTACACGGTCCGTTCGATGCGCTACAACGCATCGCGGCTGAACTGGGAGTCAATGAGTTTGCGGGAATCCTTCTCGATCTGGGCATCTCCTCGGATCAGATTGATGACCCGGCCCGGGGTTTCTCATTTCAGGCCGACGGACCGCTCGACATGAGATTCGACCAGTCCGGCGGCATGACCGCCGCCGATCTGGTGAACACGAAGACAGAGGCCGAACTGACCGACATGATCCGGTCGTTCGGCGAAGAGAGGGATGCGCGACGGATCGCCAGAGCTATCGTCAGGGAAAGACAGACCGAGATGATCCTCACCACTCAACGGCTTGCTGACATCGTATCATCGCAGGTTCCGCCCCCCCATCGCACCAAAACGCGGGCGCGGGTGTTCCAGGCGATTCGGATCGCGGTCAACAACGAACTGGGGCGGGTGGAAGAGGTTCTCCCTCAGGCCGTCGCCCTTCTCGCCACCGGCGGCCGTTTGGCCGTGATTTCGTACCATTCGCTCGAAGATCGCATCATCAAGCAGTATTTCCGCAAGCAATCGACCGGCTACTGCACCTGCCCGCGCGAAATACCCGTGTGCGTCTGCGGTGGGAAGCCGTCGCTGAACCTGCTCACGCGAAAATCCCTCACCCCGTCGGAAGCAGAAATCAATGCCAACCCCCGCGCCCGCTCGGCGCGGCTTCGCGTGGCGGAAAGGGTCAGGCCATGATCCAATCGGTACGGACTTTCAAGGAAACCGTTGATATGCGCCGGTTCGGTTTGCGGCGAATTCGTTCCTACCGGTACGCCACGGCGATCGGACTCGGCATTCTCATTCTGGGCGTGGCGTGTGTACATATCTGGCAAAGAGTCACCGTCATTCAGTTGTCCAAGGAAGTTTCCCGCCTCGAAGTTGACCAGAGCGATCTGATCGACCAGACGCGCAAGGTCAATTCCGAAATTGCGGCGCTCTCGATGGCGGCCCGGATTGAGACCTTCGCCGTGGATTCCCTCGGTCTTTTTCCGATCTCGGGGGACCGACTGTACACGGTGATCAACGATCGCAAGGCCGATCCGAAAGCCGCGCCCGATCAGCTTGCCACGCTGGTTGACGCCCTTCAGCGGGTAAGGAATCATCTGCCCGCAATTACGACCACTGAAGTCGAGGCCAGGACGCCGGATTCAGCCAAATTTGATTCGCTTCGGCAGGGAGGCGGAATAAAGTGAACCGCACCAAGCAGGAGAAGATTCGCCTCGGCCTCCTCTTTCTGTCGGTGATTTTGTTCTTCGTCGTCATTGTAGCGCGCCTGGCCGAGATCCAGTTGGGCCGAAATGACGCCTATCGCCAACTGGTTGACAAGCAAACCTCCAGCCGCATCACCATTCCCGCGGAACGAGGGGTGATCTACGATCGCACCGGGCGATTGGTCGCCAAGAATATCTTCCGACAGTCGCTGTATGCGTACCCGATCGACGCCAAAGAACTGGATTCAGCCGGGCGTTATCTTGAGCGCTGGTACGGCCTCAAGCCCGGAACAGCCATTGACAAATACCGGCTGACGCCGAAGAAATTCCGGTGGATTGAGCGACAGATCGACGACGCCTCGGTCGCTCGCATCAGGGCCGATGCCCCGCCGGGATTGTATCTGCGGCCGGAAAGTCGGCGCGAATACCCCTTCGGCGGCGTCGGCAAGCAGATCATCGGGTACACCGATATCGACAACAAGGGGCAGTCGGCCTTTGAGCTGGTGCAGGATTCGCTCATGACCGGAAAGAACGGATGGGCCAGCGTTAATCACGATGGTCTTCGCAATACCTACACCGTCAACGAAGAGGCGCTCGTCAAGCCGACGCCGGGAACGTCCCTCGTTCTGACCATCGACTGGCGTCTGCAGGAAATTGTCGAAGAAGAATTGTCGAAAGCGGTCGGCCAGTACAACGCCAGCTCCGGCATGGCGGCTTTCATGGACAGTCGCACCGGAGACATACTCGCGATGGCCCACTTCGATCCGCTCGATTCGAATACCGACAAACCGACGAAACTGCGCGCCATTGCCGATCAGTTCGAGCCGGGATCGGTCTTCAAGGCGTTCACCGTCGCCGCCTGTCTGCAGGCGGGGGTGGTCAATTTCGACGAGCTGGTTGACTGCGGAAATGGCCAGTGGAAGATGGGGCGGCACACCCTGCACGACGACAAGAAGCACGGACTGCTGACCTTCCGCGAGATCGTCGAACTGTCCAGCAATGTCGGCGTGGCCAAATGGGCCTGGCGGGTGCCGACCGACGATCTGTTCGCGATGTATCAGAATTTCGGGTTTGGCAAGAAGGCCGGGTGTGGCTTGCCGGGCGAGGCCGGCGGTGCCCTGTCCAAACCGGACCGTTGGTCGGAATATACCATTGCCGCGATGGCCATGGGGCATTCGGTTGCGGTTACCCCATTGCAGATGGCGGCCGCCTTTTCAGCCATCGCCAACGGCGGAGAAATGCTCAAGCCCCGCCTCGTGCTGGGGACCGTTGATAACGGCGGTTTCGTCAGAGAAACCGGCGGGCGAAAAGTTCTCCGACGGGCCTTCAGGTCGGAAATCGCCGACTCCCTCCGCGCCCTTCTTCGCGGCGTGGTGGAAAATGGAACGGCGAAAGATTCCGTGACTTCCAAACTGGTGGCGATCGCCGGCAAAACCGGCACCGCCGAAATCCCGGACCCGGAACATCGCACCTATTTCAAGAACAAATTCATGGCCTCGTTCGGCGGGTTCTTCCCGTACGAATCGCCGGTGGTGGCCGGGATCGTGGTGCTCAGGGAGTGTCACCCGATCACCTACGGCGGCCTGACCTCGGGGCCGACCTTCCGCCGGATCGCCGAACGGTACGCCGTGCTCAACCCGGATATCTTTGCATCGCCCGATCGAGAACTGTACGCTCAGGACAATGGCTCCGCCCGGACGGTCAAAGTGCCGGACCTGGTCGGATCAAGCATGACCAAAGCCGCTATACATGCTGTTCGGCGGGGAATGGAACTGCGAGCATCCGCCGCAGAGGGGACGGTAGCATGGCAGTTCCCCCCGCCCGATCGGCAGAGCATCACCGGCCAACCCGAGGTTGTACTGGCGGTGGTGAATTCTTCGTCCGGTTCGGCGGTCATGCCGGACCTGAGCGGTTTGTCTTTGCGCCAGGCCTCGGCCTTGCTGTTCCGCGCGGGTATAAAATGTACGGTGCGGGGGACCGGCGTAGTGGTCAGCCAGTCGATCGCACCCGGCTTGTCCATTCAGCGCGGCCTCGAATGCCGTCTTGAATGCGGCGACCGACGAAAGGAGGGCTAACACGTGATACTGGCCGAATTGATATCGGATATCGACGGCGCGGTTCTTTCGGGTGACGGGGGCGTCGAAATCAAGCAGATCGAA
>JACRAV010000158.1 GCA_016213305.1 Candidatus Zixiibacteriota bacterium
GGACTGCTCCACCACAGGCGGGTCAGCCCCCGGTCACTGCCTATCCAGAGAAAGTCGCCGTCAAGCAGGAGACTATAGACATACGACGACGGAAGTCCGTCCTCCTCGGTAATTTCAAGGGTCGGCTGTTTGTCCTCTTTATAAAAGATCAGAACCACCCCCCTGTTGGAGTTCATCACCGCAATTGCATCATTGACTTCGATCTGCCGTGCTATCGTGCGCGACATCTCTGCTCGAAACGGCTCAATATCGCCGGTGCGAACATTGACCCTCAGCGCTCCGGCAGACGAGGTCATCCAGGGGTTGTCACCGGCGTAGTCGATGTCGAAGGCTTCATGGGATAGCACGAGGGTCGGATCTTTGAATTTCTGCAGAGTGCCGTCAACAAGAGAGAGCCGATAAACCCCGTTCGAGGCCGCCACCCAAAGCGACGAATCGACGATTTGCATGTCAAAGACGGCATGTCGGTCGAACTCTTCGATTGAAGCAAAGCGGGATTTGCCTCCCGTCGGTATTACCACGCTCAAGCCCAGCGCAGTGCCGACGAAGAGCGTGTCGCCGTTGGTCGCAAGGGAGAGGACGTTGTTATCGGTCAGTCCAGGTCGTGATAATATGTGACCGAGCACCGTACCCGTTTCGCGCGAAAGAATGTAGACGCCATTCGATGTTCCGGCATAGACCGATTCTCCCTCGGCCGTGAAACAGTTGATATCGACCGCCTCGAAAGTGGCGCCGAAGCCGGTCTCGATGTATTGAAATTCATTCTCCTCCCTGCCCATACGCGTGATGCCGGTTCGGGGGCCGGTTACCGCACCCGCTATCCAGAGAAGGCTGTCGTCAAGTAAGGCGTTGACTCGTCTCTGAACAAGTCCGTATTGCAAAAAAAAGAGGATGCGCCCTGAGCTTGAGGATTTCGCGGCGCCATACCCTTGCGTTCCTACCCACCATACTCCTGAGCCGTCGTCGAGTACAATGTCCATCGGCGCCGTGCGTCCTAGTTTATCTAGAAGGTATCCGTCAGCCGACCAGGTGAATCCTTCTGGCGGATACATAACGCCATCGGGACGAATCATCCTGGAGGGATTCTCAACCCGCGGCTCTTTTCCGACGGGATACCATCGCTCGAAAATCAGATCATACTCGTACCAGTCGACGGTCGTTCGCGCGTAGAGGTGCTGATCGAACAGGTCGACTTTGAGGGTGCCAATTTCCTCACGGGCGATTTTCTCGGAACCGGCAAGAGGAAGCTCCCAGCGGTTTTCAATCTTATCGTACCGCGTAATCCCGAATGGCGTGGCAAAGTAGACGTAGTTAGTAGAACTTGCTATGGCCGTGATCGTGTTAAAATCGGAGAATGTGACCAGCTCCCCGCTCAACGCGCTCGCCGAGGTTTTAGGGACACCCAGCAGAAGGGCGACGAGAGGAGCGGCCAGCCATCGTAATGTCATTGGTCGGATAGTACTCCGAGGGCGTCACAGATGACCGTCGACAGTACCGCCGTGCCGACCGTCAGGGCGCGCTCATCCGCCATAAAGGCAGGGTGGTGCCAGGGTTTGTCGGCTCCGATTTTCTTGTTCTGAACACCGAGGCGCATCATCGCTCCCGGCACCTTTTCCAGATAACAAGCAAAGTCTTCTCCGCCAAGCGACTGAGGCGTCGTGATAATCTCTTTGCCAGTATAGAGCCGCTCGAAACCGCGTGCAAACCGCCTGTTCACACCGGCGTCATTTATCATGGGAGGATAATCGGCTATCAGCTTCATCTCGAGCTTTGCTCCTCGTGCGGCGCAAATAGATTCGGCTGTCCGTTTGATAAGCACCGGTAACTGCTTTGCGATCTCGGGAGAGAGGGTTCGGGCGGTGCCGATGATATGAGCCGTCTGCGCAATGACATTACGCGCTGTGCCGGAATGAAATTGCCCGATGGTAATAGCAACCGGTGAAATCGGATCGACCTCGCGCGACACAATCGTCTGAAGAGAATGAATCACTTCGGCGCCGGTGACAAGGGCGTCGACGCACAGATGCGGGCGGGCGGCGTGTCCCGAGACGCCGCTGATTGTCAGATCAAAGTCTATTGCCGCGGCCAAAGCCGCGCCGTCGCGGAGACCGATCTGTCCGACCGGCACCGACGGATCGACATGGAGGCTGAAAATTGTCGACACATCCTTCAACGCCCCATTTGCAATCATCGGCCGCGCCCCTCCGGGGGGACACTCTTCAGCCGGCTGAAAAATGAACCGAACAGTACCGCATAACCTCTCCCGCATCTGTGAAAGAAGATGCGCGACGCCCAATCCGGTTGCGGTGTGGACGTCATGTCCGCAGGCGTGCATGCATCCAATATGCTTCGACTTGAAGGGAAGATTTGTCTCTTCGGTAATAGGAAGGGCGTCGATGTCCGCCCGCAGGGCGATAGACGGACCGGGCTTGCTCCCTTTCAATTCGGCAAGAACGCCGGTTTTCATCTTGATGGGAAGGACCCTTAGTCCGGTCTTCTCAACCAGATCGGTGATGAATGCAGTTGTCTTGAATTCGGTGTTCGCCACTTCGGGATACATATGCAGATGCCGCCGCCATGACACCTGCGAGTCGAACAGTCTCTCCGAAGCGCTGAGAATCTCCTGCGGTGAAATCTTTGATGTACCTGTCTTGGACAATTCCTTCCGTAAGGCCTTCTTCGTCACGGCTTCTTCTCCCTCAGACCTTTCAGGAACGAAAATCGATAGAATCCCGACTGTGCCATTCCCTCGGGCGCCAGAGCGCGAATCTGCTCTGATGTTATCCAGGGGCGGTTTCGGTCATTGTTGAAAAGGGGGATATAGA
>JACRAV010000165.1 GCA_016213305.1 Candidatus Zixiibacteriota bacterium
ACCCGCAAGGGGATGTCGTGCGAGTTTTCCGAGCTAACCGGTCCGGGGAAATCAACTCCGGCGCTGGCCACGGTGCTGGCGCTCTTCATGTTTGCGCTGTCGGGCTTCCCGCCCACGGTTGGATTCTTCGGCAAACTGTACATCTTCTCCGCCGCCGTCAAAGCCGGGTATATCGGGCTGGCGGTGATTGGTGTGCTCAATTCGTTTGTATCGGTCTATTACTATCTGCGCGTGATTAAGACAAGCTTCTTCGACGATGCCCCGGAGCGAACGATTCCCGCAGTGGTGACGCCGGCGATCTTTGCGGCGCTTATAATCACCGTCATTGGAACGCTGGCCCTGGGGGCGTTCCCGCAACTGCTTTTGAACTATTCCCGCTTCGCGTTCTTCGCGGTGATGTAGGGTTGCTCCCGTCGCGTTTCGACCACGCTCACGGCGACGTGCGTATTCCCCCTATTGTGTGCAAGGCGGACGTCCCCGTCCGCCGATCTTCCGGAAGTGTCGTACGAAGGCTTGTAGGTCGGTGTTCCGAGTTCGCCGTCAGGCGAACGAGAAACCCGACATCCTTTGCTTGACCTATAACCAAACGGGCCGTCAGGTGAGGGCACCTGACGGCACATCAATCGATCAAGCCAGAATTGGACTATCCCAACCGGTACTTGCCGTTGACCGGCGGGACTTTGATCGGATAGCGGCCGGAAAAACAGCCGTGACAGAACGTGGTCTTGGGAAGGGCCGGCATCGACAGCATCGCGTCCAGCGACAGATATCTCAGCGAATCGACGCCCAGATACTTTTCAATCTCCGGCACGGTCATGTTGGCCCCGATCAGTTCCTTGCGGGTCGGCATGTCGATCCCGAAGAAGCAGGGGGAGATAATCGGCGGGGATGACACCCGGAAATGGACTTCCTTCGCGCCCGCCTCGCGAATCATTTTGACCAGTTTCAGCGAGGTTGTCCCGCGCACGATCGAGTCATCCACCACCACCACCCGTTTTCTGTTCAGGACCCCCTTCACCGGATTGAATTTCAGGCGGACATCGAGGTCGCGGATCTTCTGATGCGGGTCGATGAATGTCCGGCCGACATAGTGGTTGCGAATCAGCCCGATCTCGTACTTGATCCCCGAGGCCTCGGAAAAGCCGAGCGTGGCGGTGTTGGCGGAGTCGGGGATACCGATGACAATGTCGGCCTCGACCGGGTGCTCTTTGGCCAGCGCCTGTCCCAGCCGACGGCGGACCTTGTCAACATTCTCACCGAACACTTTCGAGTCAGGGCGGGCGAAATAGATGTACTCAAAAATGCAGTAGGCGTGGCGGCTCGGTTTGAAAGGGAAGACCGACTTGAGACCGCGATCGCTGATTTCGAGCACCTCGCCCGGTTCAATGTCGCGGATATATTTGGCCCCGATGATATCGAAAGCGCAGGTTTCCGAGGCGACTACATATGAGCGGCCAAACTTCCCCAGCGCCAGCGGCCGGAATCCTTGCGGATCGCGGGCGGCAATTACCGAGTCCTCGGTCAGAAAAACGAGCGAAAACGCGCCTCGACATTTGGAGAGGGCGTCGCATATCCGGTCCAGACGGGTCTTGCCTTTGGACACGGCCGCCAGATGAAGGATGACCTCAGTGTCGGAGGTGGTCTGGAATATCGAACCCTTCGAATCAAGCTTGTTTTTGAGATCAACGGCGTTGGTCAGATTCCCGTTGTGGGCGACCGCCAGATTGCTGGAGCGGTTGGTGATCAGAAACGGCTGGATATTGATCAGCGAGGAGGCCCCGGTGGTACTGTAACGGGTATGGCCGATGGCAAAGTCGCCGGTCAGTTTGCCGATGGTCTCCGGACGGGAAAAGACCTCGGATACCTGCCCCATCGCCTTGTGAAGATGAAAGACGCCATGGTCGGATGAGACAATACCGACCGATTCCTGCCCCCGGTGTTGGAGCGCATACAGCCCCAGATAGGTCAACTCAGCCGCCTCGGCATGCTTGTAGATGCCGAAAACACCACATTTATCGTGAACCAGATCGTCAATCATAGTTGTCACCACCCCCCGGCCCGCGCCGGGGAAGGAGCCATTGTATCGGCTTTAACCCGTTATGTCAATAGAAGGTTGCGGGAGGGACCGTATATGAACCAAACTGCACCCAAAAGCCGCCTGCCAAATCGAGTTTTGGCGGCGCGGGGCTGGCTAACCCCCCGAAAATACAGTATGTTACAGTGTACTTACAAATTGCACCGCCGCCATGCCGGGCGTAGCACCGCTTTTGCTCTAAGGGTTTGTGGCGAGATACGCCGCAGTATGCAGGACAAGGACTTGGACAGATTCGACATTCTCCGGCAGTTAGCCGTGGCCGGTTCCAAAGGGGAACCCCTTCGTCTGGCCGCCGAACTTGCCCTCAAACAGGCCTCGGCGATTGTCTCGCTGGACGCCGCGGCTCTCTATCTGTGGAACGATAAAGGAGAAGTATCCCTCGAAATCAGCCATGCCGCCTCCGAAGATTTTCGCAAGCGGCTGTCGATGGTTGAATCGGAATTATTCGCGTTGTTGCGCGAGCGAAAAAATCTGGTGTCGGCGTATATGTCGTTCGGCGGCGAAAACCCGTACCAATCGTTCACTCTGCCGCTTCATCACGGCCCGAAAGTATTCGGGGCGGTGATCGGGATGGCATCGGGCGATATTCGCCTGGTGACCGAAGATATCTTTCTGGAAGCGTTGACCGCCGCCATGTCGCTCAACGCGGTGGTCGATGGACTGGCCAAAGATGTTTCACTCGCCCGCGAGGTGATCGACAAGGAACGGCTGGCGGCGATTATCGAGACCGCGGTGACGGTCAATCACGAAGTCAATAATCCGCTCACGGCCATTCTCGGCAATGTTCAACTGCTTCTGCTGAAACGCAACGATCTCGATCCTGAGCTTCAGACGAAACTGAAGACGATCGAGGTTTCGGCGATGAAAATCCGCGACGTCACCCAGAAACTGCTACGATTGACCTCGGCCCGCTCGGTCAAATACACCGAGGGAACGAATATGCTCGATCTGTCGGGCGGGGATGCATGACAACGATTCAGCCGGCAAGTTGTAGGTCAAGCCGCCTGCGGCTTGACATCTTCTTGTATAGAACATTTCGGGCATTCAACGGTGTCAAGCGCCGGGGCGCTTGACCTACGTGTTGAATGGTGAGTCGCGCCCGCTGGCCGCGGCCTGATGTTTTTGAGCAGGGATTTGTAGGTCAAGCCGCCTGCGGCTTGACATCTCATTGTATAGAACATTTCGGCCATTCAACGGTGTCAGGCGCCGGAGCGCTTGACCTATAAATAATTCTCTCTTATCGCCGTAATCTGCTTCTTCAATTCCGCCGCTCTGGCGCCGGCGCAGGCCATGTCCTTTTTGTCGGCGCACGCCTTGAGTTGGTCGGCCAGCCCCCTCAGCTGGGCGAATTCCTTCGCCACATTGTCCTTGAAGGGTTGCAGTTCCGCCGGGTACATCTCCGGTTTGGCATGGTCGAGCTTCATGATCAGCGTCTCCGACGACCCCTGAATCCCGTCCCAGTTCTCCGCCGGAATATGCATGTCGGCGATCAGATCGGCGGTGATCAACAGGCCGTCGATCAGACCGCAATTCATCGGGCCAAGGTCGAACATGGCATCCTCGAACGCCTGGTGCATGGCGGGGGTGATTTCGTAGACCTTGGCCGAGTCGTTTTTGCGGCAGGCATCGGCGAATTGTGTCACCAGAATCCCCATCTGCTGGCGGTGGGATTTGAACGCGGCCAGCCGGATCGGGTTCTTGATCGGCGGGTCCAGCTTCGCGACCGGCTCGTACTTTTCGGCAAAATGCGGACCCGAGGCGATCAGCGCGGCGTAATCTTTCGCCGGATATGCCTCGTGCCAGATCGGGTGCATCACGACGTGAAAAGCGTCGAAGGCGTTTTCCGACGCTACCATGCTCGAATCGGCGGCGCCGACAAGCGTGGCCGATAAGAGTACCGCTCCTGCGAACAGAATCGATTTCATATTTGACTCCCGGTTCAATATGTGTGTACTAAATAACGTTCGTTTCTTCGACCACCGCGCCCTTCGCAAATCGCTCCGGGCTGAGGTCGGTGATATCAACCGATGGTTTTTCTCCGGTAATCATTTCCGCGGTCACCACGCCGGCGGCGGGGGCGTGCATCAGGCCGTGACCGGAAAAGCCGGTGACGTGAAACATCCCTTCGACATGCGGTTCCCATCCGATAATGGCGCGATGATCGGGCGTGGTTTCGTACAACCCCGCCCACTTGTTGGCGATTTCGGCGGTTTCCAGCTGGGGAATCCGGTCGAGCGCCCGTTCGAGGATGGCGTCGGTGTACTCCGGATCGATGGAGACATCGAAACCCGGCGACACTTTCTTGTCCGCCCAGCCGAGCAACATCCCTTTTGATTCCTTGTGGCAATACAGACCGCTCTTGACATCGACCACCATCGGGAAAAACGGTTTGACGAAATCAAGCGGTCCGGTGGTGACGCACTGGCGGCGATAGGGAAGGACCGGCACAGACGCGCCGACCAATTTGCCGATCTGCCCCGCATACGCTCCGGCACAGTTGATCACCAGAGGGGTGGCAATGGTCCCGTTATTCGTTTTGACGGCGGTGATTTTCCCCGATGTGACGGCAAACCCGGTGACTTCGGTTTCGAGATTGATCTCGACTCCCATCTGCCGGTCCGCTTTTTCGTACCCCTGCAGGAACTCATGCGGGTCGGCCAGACCGTCGTCGTGACAGAAGGTGGCCATCAGGATGTCGTCGGTGCGGACATGCGGGGCGTATTGGGCGATCTCCTGCGGCTTGAGCATTTCGACCTTGAGGCCGCAGGAACGCTGAAGTTCATACGATTTGCGATACTCAACGATGTCGGCTTCTTCGGACAACAGGAAGAGGTATCCGACCTGATCGAAAAGCGCCTCGGAGCCGGTGTCTTCCTTGAAACGGCAGAAGAGCTTTTCGGAGAGCATCGACATTTCGATATTTACTTTGGTGGAAAATTGCGCCCGGATCCCTCCGGCGGCTTTCGAAGTCGAGCCGGCGCCCAGGAAGCGGTCCTTTTCGACCAGCACGATCTGCCCGTACTTGGCTTTGGCCAGATAGAAGGCCACCGCCACCCCGATGATTCCTCCGCCGATTATGACGACATCCGCTTTGCTTCGCATCCTCTTACCTTATATCCGACCCGGTGTCAGCGGGTTTCGTGAACATTTTCACTAAAGTACGAAAATAGGGGCTGGTGTCAAGGGCGCTGCTGAGAGGGGGAAGTTGAAGCGCCAGGAAAAGGGTAACATCGGGATCAAGTCGATGGCAACGGGCCAATTGATCCCAAGTAGGCGTAGGGCGGGAGCCCTGCGCTCCC
>JACRAV010000159.1 GCA_016213305.1 Candidatus Zixiibacteriota bacterium
TCTACGATCTTGGCGGCGGAACATTTGATATTTCCATTCTCGAAATCGGGGATGGCGTCTTCGAAGTGCGCTCCACCAACGGCGACACCCATCTTGGCGGTGACGATTTCGACAAGGCGATTATCGACTGGATGGCCGATGAATTCCTCAAGTCGAATGCCATCGATTTGCGCAAAGACTTGATGGCGCTTCAGCGTCTCAAAGAAGCGGCAGAGAAGGCTAAGATTGAACTGTCGACTACCATGCAGAGCAATATCAATCTGCCGTTTGTGACCGCCGACGCCTCCGGACCGCGTCACTTAGACCTCACTCTCACCCGTGCCAAACTGGAGCAGATTACCGACAGCCTCGTTCAGCGCACGGTGGGACCATGCAAGGCCGCTATCGCCGACGCCAAACTACGAATCGAGGATATCGACGAAGTAGTGCTTGTCGGCGGTATGACCCGCATGCCAAAGGTGATTGAAATAGTAAAGAGCTTCTTCGGCTACGAGCCGCACAAGGGTGTGAACCCCGATGAAGTCGTCGCCATAGGTGCGGCTATTCAGGGCGGGGTGTTGTCAGGAGATATGAAGGACATAGTCCTTCTCGACGTGACGCCTCTGTCACTCGGCATCGAGACCCTCGGCGGCGTGATGACAAAGCTGATTGATCGCAACACGACCATTCCGACGAAAAAGTCGCAGGTCTTTTCGACCGCTGACGACAACCAGCCAGCGGTGACGATTCATGTCCTTCAGGGGGAACGCCAGATGGCGGTGGATAACCGCACCCTTGGCCGGTTCGACCTGGCCGAAATTCCCCCGGCGCCTCGCGGTGTGCCGCAGATTGAAGTGACCTTCGACATCGACGCCAACGGAATCGTTCATGTTCGCGCCAAAGATATGGCGACCCAGAAGGAACAGTCGATACGGATTCAGGTCTCGTCGGGTCTTTCCGAACAGGAAATCCAGAAGATGGTGCAGGATGCCGAGCGCCATGCTGAAGAAGACAAGAAGAAGGGTGAGCTTATCAAAGCCCGCAATGAGGCCGATCAGTTTGCCTATTCCACCGAGAAGATGGTGAAGGAGCATGGCGACAAAATTTCTGCTGAAGACAAGCAAAAGGTGGAAGAGGCGATCGCCGAAGTAAAGAACGTCACGGCGCGAACCACTGCCACTACCGAAGAGATCAATGGCGCCAAGGATGCCTTGATGAAAGCCTCCCACACCCTGGCCGAGCATATGTACAAGCAGGCTCAGGCCCAACCGGGCGGTGAGTCGCAACAGTCAGGCGGAGCCGAGCAGGGGACAACAGGCGGGTCATCGACCGGCGACGGCAGCGGGCCGGTGGACGCTGATTTTGAAGTCGTCGATGACGACAAAAAGAAATAAATAGAGGACGAATGGCGCAACGCGACTACTACGAAATACTCGGTGTTGACCGGGGAGCGGATGATAATGCCGTAAAAACTGCCTACCGCAAGATGGCAATGAAGTATCATCCTGATAGAAACCCCGGTGACAAGGGTGCTGAGGAGAGTTTCAAGGAGGCGACCCAGGCCTATGAAGTGCTCAAAGATCCGCAGAAGCGCCGTCAGTACGACCAGTTCGGCCACGCCGCCTTCAGCGGCGCCGGTGCGGGACATGGCGGCGCCTATGGAGGTTTCGACCAGTTCGATCTGAGTGACGCCTTGCGGGCATTCATGCGAGACTTTGGCGGCGGCGGCGGATCGGTCTTCGAGGAGTTCTTCGGCGGCGGTGCTCGAGGAGGAAGGCGAGGGAGAAGCCGCGGTGAAGATTTGCGGGTGCGCATCCCATTGACCCTCGAAGAAATTGCTACGGGCGTTGAAAAGCAGGTGAAGGTCAAGCGGCTTGTCCGCTGTGACACCTGCGGAGGCACAGGCGTGGCGGCCGGTTCGCACAAGAAGACCTGCACGACATGCAAGGGGCATGGTCAGGTGCGAACGATGACACGCACCTTTCTCGGTACAGTCCAGCAGGTAACAACCTGCGGTACCTGCCATGGAAGCGGGGAAGTGATAACTGATCCATGCAGGAGTTGCGACGGTCAGGGAAGAACCAAAGGGACTTCGACTATTTCAATCAATGTCCCGGCAGGAGTATCGAGCGGCAATTACATGACCATAGAAAACATGGGGAATGCCGCCCCCGGCAACGGCGAAGCAGGCGACCTCATTGCGGTCTTTGAAGAGACCGAGCACGATCTGTTCGTACGGAGAGGAGACCACGTTATTTCTGAAATACCGGTCTCTTTTCTCACCGTCGCTCTCGGCGGAACGATACGTGTTCGCACCCTTGACGGTGAACAAGAGTTAAAAGTCTCAGCCGGGACCCAGCCGGGTCAGGTTATCAAGCTTCGCGGCAAGGGGATTCCGCATCTCCACGGCGGCGGACGGGGGGATCATTTGGTGCAGGTAGTGGTATGGGTGCCTAACAAACTATCCGGCGACGATAAACGGGCTCTCGAAAAGCTGGCCGGCTCGGAGAGCTTTAAGGCCCCGGCTCCCAGCAGGTCATTTTTTGATAAACTGCGGGAAACGCTCGGCGTATGATGACCGCCAGCGACCGTCCCGAATACCGGGAACTTCGCCTTGAAGTGCCGAGACAGCATGCCGACGCTGTCTGCGACTTCATTATCCAATACATCAGCGGCGGACTGGTCCTTGATGAAGAGGAGCATTCTGGTCACACCGGCATCACCTTCTATGTGCCGCACCGCGAAGTAACGGAAATCCACGAACGACTTGCGCAATTTGTCGCCTCGCTCGAAGGAATGTCGTCTTTTACGCAGACGAATATCATCTCGAGAGTAATGAAAGGGAGCGAGTGGGAGGAAGCCTATCGAAAGTCAGTGACTCCCGTGATGGTGGGAGACGATATTGTCGTCCGGCCGCCATGGACAGACCCGATGCCGTCCTATACGCATCAAATTATCATCGAACCGAAGATGGCTTTTGGAACCGGGCGTCACGAAACGACCCGCTCCTGTCTGGCGGTTATCCGCAATCGTTTTCAGTCCGGTTCGCGGTTTCTCGATCTGGGATGTGGATCGGGGATACTCTCGATTCTGGCGGCGCAAATGGGAGCAACCTATATCAAGGCCATCGACTACGACGTAACGGCCATCGATAACTGCCGTGAAAACTTCGCCGTCAACGGTATCGCTGTGCCGAATGACATTATTTTTGGCTCGATTGAGAAGACCAGCGGCGATCTCCCCTACGACTTTGTCTGCAGTAATATCATTAAGACAACAATCCTCGATATGCTTCCCCGATTGAAAGGTCTGACCAAGCCGGGGGGGCTTCTTGTCATGTCGGGTCTTCTGAATCAGGATGAAGCCGATATCAGCAGCGCTCTTCGCGGACTTGGACTGATGAGATTCACGATTATGCGGGACGGCGACTGGATGACTTACACCGTCAGCCTTACCGACTGAACGGACTACCGATGCCTGTTCCAATCTGCTATTGCCCGCCCGATTGTTTTCGCGGCGACAAAATAGTTCTTCCCGATGATGAAGCCCGCCATATCAGCCGTGTTCTCCGGCTCAACGTCGGCGACAGCCTGATAACCGTCGACGGCGAGGGAGTTGCCTACCAGGGAAGACTCATAGAGGACGAACGATGGGGCGGAACTTCAATGCAAATCGGCAGTACGCTTGCTCAATTTGGGGAGCCAAGGGTTCGCCTGACTCTGGCGTTTGGACTATCAGTTGGCTCGAAAGCCGATGAGATAGTCGAAAAGGGAACCGAGCTGGGGGTGTCGCAGTTCATGCCGCTTTTCACCGAGAAAAGCAAGGTGCGTCTTGATGACATGACTAAGGCCATTCGCAAAAGTGACCGGCTCACGCGGGTGGCAATCGCCGCGATGAAACAGTGCCGGCGGTCGCGTCTGCCGCAAATATGCACACCGACAGATGTTGCGTCATTTCTGAAAGGATTGCCGGACGACCATTCTGTCCCA
>JACRAV010000176.1 GCA_016213305.1 Candidatus Zixiibacteriota bacterium
CACGACAATTACCGAACCGGCTGGGCAAGGGCGGCGGCCCGCATCGAAATGGCGCCTGTAGGCAGGGAAAACAATCGCTCGGCCGAACCCTCGATTTCCATGAACCTCGGTGTGGCCGGGTTGTCGTACAGCCCGACAAGCAGTTCGACCAGCGGCCCGGAGTAATGAAATTTGTGAAAGGCCACCGCCACATGGCCGGATTTCCACCGATTGGTAGAGGTCGCCGGCTGGAAATCGAGCGTCATCTCCACCGGAGCGGCTCCAGTCTGCCCGGGGCGGCGCGCCCGCAACGCGACCGTCAGCGATGAATCGATCTTCTGTCTGGGCACAAAATACAGCGCGGCGCACCATTGGTCCCGGCCAAACGGGATAATCTCAGCGGCAATCAAATCGACCCCCGGGTTGGCGAAGGCGGCCAGTCGTCCCCGGCCCGGTTTCTGGATCAGATTGAGATAGGCGGCAAAGGCCCGGTCGGCCGCCGATAGCGAATCAAGCACGGCGATATTGAGCGAATTGAACTGGGGGCTGGAGTAGAAGAGCGGCGGAATCAGGTGCCGTCCGGCAAACACCGCCGAAAGGGAATCATCGAACAGAAATGCTTTCGCGATGTTCAGACGGTCGGCCAGCCCCTGTCGGCGGCTTGCGTGAAACATCGAATCGGACACGATCGAGTCCTCGACGGCTTTGATCCAGTATTCAAACAGGTCGCGCTGACCGGCGGCACGGGCATCGGTGGGGCGGGCGAAAGCGGCGAGCGTGTACAGTTCGGCGGCTCTGGTGTAGTGTGACGGTCCGTTTGACACCAGTCGATCCGCCCGGTAGCGGAACAGGGCGCCCAATTTCTGGATCACCGCCTGCCAGTCGCGGTTTTCGAGCAAGTCGGGGTGTGAGGTATATAGGCCGCCGAAAGCCCCGGTGATGGCGGAATAATTGGCGGTGGTATCCGCCTGAATATACTTGAGGACGGTGAGGGCATCCTGCGGAAAATCGTCCGGATTGAGCGTGGTGTCATAGACTGGACGGTTGGGATCATAGCCGCAGGCGGACAGGAGCAGACTAATCACCCCCGCGCCCAATATTAGGACGACAAACCGGCTGTGGGAAATCCGTTTCACGGCAGTCGCAGTATAGCGGGTGGCAACGCGAAAGTCACACCCTTTAACGCATGGTCCCGATCCAGTCGTTGTACAGGAAATAGACCCGGCCGATCAACAGCGACACGCGGCCCATGACCGTGTACCCGAAGTGTGCACCGAAGGAGACCATGATGAACCAGATGCCCACCGAGGCGGTCACCCCCAGCACCCCGGTGTGGGGTTTGGAAAAGTAGAAGTAGATGAGGGTGGCCAGCAGTCCGATCACGACCAGGGCGGTCAACACATAGTTCGGCTGTCCCGCCACCTGCTGAATCTGCATGGTGCCGGACATTTGTCCGAGCACGTTGCCGTGGAGTTCGGAGGCAAGGAAAACTCCGGCCGTCGTTCCCATGATAAACGCCAGGCCGAATCGTGCCAGCCAGGTCAGTTTGGGCCAGAGACGCCCGAACATGAAGATGCCGAGGATGCCGGGGATGATCAGCCAGACACGGCCATTGTGCGTCACCGGCACCCACAACTGCTGGTACACGACCGTGTCAAGGTAGAGCGCCACGTAATAGCCGGCGGTGATACCGGCGAAGATGTGCTCGGCGGCTTTGTACAACGGATTGTCTTTGTACATAAACGAAAAGATCGCGACCGTGAGAAACGCGCCCAGCCAGATTTGAAAAACTTCCCAGCCGCTCATGCCGCCCCCCGCTTTCGCCGTCCCATGAAGTACGCCAGATTTCCGATGCCGATCAGCACGATCAGGAGGATGTGAATCAGCGACTGAATTCCCATCCCGCGGGTTGCCAGCGCATGCTTGTCAACCAGTTCCTCATACTCGGCCGCACCCTTCATCCCGCCGAGCAGACCGGTCATCTGCCCCGAACCGACATAGGCATACTGCTTGGGAGCCATGACCGCGGTCACGCCGGCGCCGACCGGAATCTTGAACTGGGCATTGACGATACTGATCCAGTAGTCGATGATGCCGTTGTCGGTGACGACAAAGATGAACTTCATATCGGAGTACGATTTCACGTTCTGCATCAGCGGCAATTGAGCCAGCGGGGTGCCGGAATTGTCGGTGGGATAGATGGACTCGATCGACGTCCCCAGTCCCTTGAGGACAGAGACGTAGTTTGGCTTGTATCCCAAGTTGACGAAATCAACGCCATAGGTTTTGCGGTAGGTGGCGGCCAGTTCGCGGGTGACCCGCTCGGCAATCGACGGTCCGCCCAGCGGAATGGTCGTCAGGGTGACCACCCGGATATGTTTGCGAAACAGATGATGCAGGGCGGCCCGCGCCATCGGCTCGGTCTCGGCCAGCGCATTGGGATAGGTGTCGAAGGTGAGAAGCACCACACAGGAATCGGGTAGCGCCTGCACGGCATCGTACAACTGACGGGCCTCGGGTGTGACGCTGATCGGGAAGGTCGCCGGAAGGAACAAAGGAGTAATAACGGTCAGCCAGACCAGAAGGTAGATCCAACGGCGATCAAGGCGGCTGATTCTGTCCCAGAAGGACATGGGTTATCCTCTCCCCATGTAGGTGCGCTCGATGCCGAGCAGGATGCGCAGAGAGAACGATGCGGCGCCCAGCGCGGCTCCGAGCAGGATGCCACGCTGAACCGAAAGATTGATGCCGCTCATGACGTAGGTGTTGATCCAGCCGGGCAGACCGGGATGAATCGAGTTAAGAAGGGCTTCGCCCATCGGCACCCGCCAGAGCATGACCAGCGAGGCGGTGATGAGCAGTAAAGTCGCCTCGGCCGATCGCGCGCGAAAGGCGCGGTAGGCGGCCGACGCGATATAGAAGGCCAGGACCGCGAACATCGTCTGGCTCATCGGCGTGGCGACATAGATGAAAATCCAGTCGTAAATGGAGCCGGCATCGCGGCCCGCCAGATGCGCCATCGACTCCGGTAGCCACCCCTTCTTGATCAGGGCGGGTACCAGCATGGCAAACACGGCCAGCACGGTGAGCAGATTGTACCCCCACCCGCTTTTCTTGAGCCGCACATTGCGCCAGTTGACGCGGACAATCGAAATCGCCCCCAGCAAGAACGAGAATCCGCCGATAATGGAACTCCAGATCAGCAACTGCTGGGAGGCATCGCCGAAGACATTGTCTTCGGTCCGGAAAAAGAAAGACACCAGCATGATGATGCCGGAAACAAAGGCGATGGCAACGGGTACGGTTGTTCTCATGTGATGGTAAACCACGAAAGAAATGTGTCGGCGGCTCCGAACATCATCAGCACGATGCCCACAATGATGACCAGGACCAGCAGAATCTTGAACAGGTCCTGCCCCTTGAGTCCACCCAACAGCATCGGCTCGTGGGACAGGTAAGCGGAGGCGGCATACAATTCTTCACCCATCAGGGTATAGTCGCAGGCGGCGATGAAAAACGGCAGTTGTTCCGGTCGGGCGGTGCCGGCGATCTGAATGGACCCGGCGGCGTTGCCGGTTTCGGCGATCACCAGCGATTCGGCGAAGAACGCCCCCATATAGATATTCGCGGCCGGTTTTTCGCGCATCAGCATCCCGTTGACCGTGGCCGCAAAAGCCATCTGGTCCCCCGCTACATACCGGACGGTATCTTTATTGTAAGCGTCGGATCGTCCCATCTCCCGGTACGCCTGCTCGACCACTTCCTGACCGGCGGCTAGCACCAGCGGGTAGCGTACCGGAACAATCAGGGGCGTTTCATACTGGGCGGTAATACGGGCAACCCGTCCAAGAATGGAGACACCGGCGATGGTTTCGATTTCGTCGAGTTCCTGAAGTCCGGGGATGAACAGCACCGGCTTGCCCATCTCGGTGGCGCGGCCGACCGCTTCTTCGATGGCGTCCAATCCGGCCAGTTTGCGAATATACAACGGCTTCCCCTGTTTGGCCCAGCGGGTGTACAGGGTCACCGCCGTGCCGAACACCAGTATGGCGATAAGCGCGTTGATGCGATCGACGCGGAACAACGGCTCGGCTGTGGCTGGCTGGTCCTGCGCGGCCACGACACCCGCGTCCACCGCCATCAGGGCCAGCGCATAAAGCGCCGTCCGCCAGGCAGGCAGGATAGGATCGCGTTTCGCTCTTGGTGTCGCCATGTCACTCTCTGCGCCACATTCACTATTCACAAATACAGACCGGACAGGCCGGCGCGAAAGATATCCGCCGTCCAGTCCCAACTATTCAATGTCTCTGCCCGGAACTACACCTTGGCGAGGGCCTGCTTCAACTTCTCAATAGCATCGACGGGGGTAGGGTCAACGCTGTTCAGTATCGCGAGGTAATAAGATACGAAATCGCCGAGCTGTATCAAGGAGAACATCCGTTGAAGCGGAGAACTTCCACTCGATTTGATTTCATACACCGGCACGCCGTTCGATTCGACGATTCCATGCACGATATCCATCCGGCGGGTGATGCGGGGGTGATCGTCGGCATCACGAAGCTGAATCACCGCCAAATGATCGACATGCGGGGCGACCGACTGAGACCAGCCGACCAGTTCGTTGTGATTGAACTCGGCATACTGGCTGGCGAAGGCGAGCGTCTTGCCGTTTTCGCACATCTGCCCTTTCCAGCGCACCCCGACCGTGTCGGTGAGGGTGGGACCGGCATAGATGATCGGAAGTCGGCCGTGGATGGAGGTGGCCAGTTTCTTGGCCGGATTGGCCGTGGTGACCGAGTCCTCAATATACTGCTCCCGCGATTTCTTCAGGAATTCGATCACGCCGGTGATTTCGCGCGTGGCGTCCTTGATAAGACCGAGTTTTTCCATAAGAATCAGGATCGGCACAAAGGAATACCCCAGCGCGGCGCGCGGCTGAAGTCCGCCGGGCAGGGTCAGGCAGGGGAAGCCGTTGAGCTTGGCGACTTCGGCCAGCATGCCGCCGGTGGTAAGGCCGGCGATCATCGCCTTGCGTCCCAGCGCGTCATCGAGAGCGGCCAGGGTTTCTTCGGTATTGCCGCTGTACGAGGAAGCAATGACCAGCGTTTCGTCATCGACATATTCCGGCAGGAGATAGTGACGGCAGACCGTGAACGGAATCATTAGTCGTCCGCTCAGGTAGGAGCGCACCAGGTCGCCGCCGATGGCGGACCCGCCCATGCCGATCACGACAATATTGCCGATCCCGGCGATATCCTTGGATGTGACCGGCCACTTTTGCGCCAGCGCGAGGGCGTCGGCCATCTGCTCGGGAAAGTCGAAAATCCGATTGTACATGTTGTCCGGGTCTAACGACCGCATCTGTTCGAGATTATCCAGTACCGACAAGCGTTCACATCCTGTGGTTAGAGGTTCTATTTTTCCAGGGCGGCCGCAAAGCTTTCCAGCTTACGTTTCACCGAGGCGGTTGACAGCCCGGCCATGATCGAGTTGGTCATGGAAAGAGCTTCACGTGAATCTATACGATTCACCAGCCGACATATGTCAAAAATCTTTGCGGGACCCATAGAAAACTCACGGACCCCCATCCCGATGAACAGGGGGAGGGCGGCCGGGTCGCCCGCGATTTCGCCGCAGATCGACACCGGAATCTTGTGAAGGTGGGCCGCGTCGATCGTTATTTTCATGAGCGTCAGTACCGCCGGATGCAGGGGGTTGTACAAGTCGAGGGCCCGTGTCGAGTTGCGGTCAACCGACATGGTATATTGGGTCAGGTCGTTGGTCCCGATCGAGAAGAAATCGACCTTGGGGGCCAGCTGATCGGCCATCAGGGCCGCCGCCGGGACCTCGATCATCACCCCCACCTGAATGTCGGGATCAAACGGCTTTTTCGACTGTCGGAGTTCCGCCATCACCTGTGTGATCATCTTCCGGGCTTTGTCCACTTCGGTCAGGTCCGAAATCATCGGCAGAAGGATGCGAAGGTTTTTGTGCACCGAGGCACGGAGCATGGCCCGAATCTGGGTGCGAAAGACGGCATCCATTTCAAGCATCATCCTGATGCCGCGCCAGCCGAGGGCCGGATTGTCCTCGTGCGGCACAAAATCGCCGGTGCGGACTTTGTCGGCCCCCAGATCGAATGTCCGCAGGATTACCGTCGTATCCTCGAACTTCTCCGCGATCTGCAGATACTGTTCGTATTGCTGATCCTCGTCCGGGAATTGATCGCTTTCTAAATACAAGAACTCGGTGCGGTACAGACCGACCGGGATCCGCTGGCTGGAAAGGATATCGTCGGCCGGCCCGGGGAGTTCAAGGTTGGCCATGACGGTAATGTCCACGCCGTCGGAGGTGCACGGCGGGATGCGGGTCAAGCTCTTGATGCGGGTCGCCAGCGCCAGACCAACTTTTTTCGATTTGCTCTGGTAATCGGCGATATCGTTGTCGGACGGATGAACGATGACACACCCGGCGGTGCCGTCGATAATGATCGGACAATCGTGCGGAATCTGCGCCCAGTTTTCGTCCACCACCACCACCGGCATCATCACCGAACGGGCGATGAGCGCCATGTGCGAGTTGCGGCCACCTTCGCCGACCACCAGCCCGGCCGCTTTTCGATTGCGATAGCCAAGCGTTTCGCCGGGGGCGAAGCTCTTGCCGACCAGAACGGTGTTCGACGGAAACTTGAGCTTGGACACCTGGCCGAAACCGGAGAGATGCGAGAGCACGCGTCGGGCTACGGCATCGACTTCACCCGCCATCTGTCGCATGTACTGGTCTTTCGAAGTCTTCAGCGGGTCGGTCACCTGCTGGACCATGGCGTTGTACACAAACCCGGCGTTGCGGCGGCGGGTGGATATCTCATCCACCACCTTACCGACAAAATCCTGATCATCGGCGATAAGCAAGAGGGCGTCGAATATTTTGGTGACCGGGCCGGAGGCATTCTTACCAGCTGAAGATCGGAGGCGGCGAAGATCACCGACGGTATCATCGACCGCCTTTTTTAATGCGGCGATTTCGCGGGGGACTTCATTTGCCGGAACCACGACTTCGGCCACGCTGATATCACCGGGCAGAACGAGATGCGTTCGGCCGACCACGATACCGGAGGATACCGCAATTCCCTTTATGATGCGTCTTCTATCGGGCATAGTTGTTCCCATCCAGGAGCGACTCCCGGACGGGCGAAGGTTAAGGTACGGGCGGACTTAGATGGCTGGCAAGCGGTTTGTCAGTCGGATTCGCCAAAGCCGGAGGCGATCACCTGCAGGACCGCTTCCATGGCGGCGGCTTCATCGGGGCCGGTGACCTCGACGAGTAGCTCCGCCCCCGCCTCGGCCGCCAGCATCATCACACCCATGATCGACTTCCCGTTGACCCGCAGGCCTTCCTTGGTGAAAAAGACTTCGGACTGAAACTTGGCCGCCGTGGAGACCAGCATGGCCGAGGGCCGGGCGTGGAGGCCGAGCTTGTTGACGATGTGAACCGACCGGCTAATCACGATCTCTGCTCGGCGAGGGTGAAACGCTTGCCGGAAAGTTCCTGCACGATCCCCTTAAGCTCAAGAGCCAGGAGAAACTCCATCACTTCGGCCACCGACATATTGGCGGCGCGCGACAGCTGGTCGATCTGGAGCGGCTTCTCCGACAAAAGACTGACCAGTTCAATTTCCGTTTTGGTCATATCGGGGCGGCGTACAAATTCGCGGGCGGCCACCTGACCTTTCAGGTACGGAAGCTCTTCGAAGATATCTTCAACCCCGGTCAGCAGGCGCGCCCCTTTTTTGATCAGGCGATTGCACCCCAGCGAGGTTTTCGATCCGGGCGATCCCGGCACCGCAAAGAGCGAGCGATTCTGATCCAGCGCGCAATCGGCGGTGATCAGCGCGCCTGATTTCTCGCCGGCTTCGACCACCACCACCCCCGCACTCAATCCGGAGATGATCCGGTTGCGGTCGGGAAAAGTGGCTTTGTCCGGTCGCGTACCGGGCAGGTACTCCGAGAGGATTGTCCCCTGCTGGGCAATTTTACCGGCCAGTTGGCGATTGAGCGGCGGAAAGATGATTTCAAGCGATGTCCCCCACACCGCCACCGTACGTCCGCCGGCATCGAGCGCGCCGCGATGGGCGGCCGAATCAATCCCTTCGGCCATGCCGGAGACCACAGTAACTCCGGAACGGGCCAGTTCGGAGGCCAGATTGTACGCGAACATCTTCCCTTTTTCGGTGGCGTGGCGGGTGCCGACAATGGCGATCATCCGCTCATCGGTCGCAATCAGCTGGCCGTTGAAAAAGAGAATAGGCGGGGCATCGGAGATATTGCCAAGCGCTTTCGGATATTCCGGCGAGTCCCAGAAGAGGACCTGCCATTCGCGTTTGGCGATCTCCGCGACCATTTTCCGCGCGGCCGCCTGATCCTGACACTCGCGGATGTTCGAGGCCAGCCCTTTTGAAATTCCCGAAATGCTCTCCAGCTGGGAAACCGACGCCGACAGAACCGCCGGCACCGATCCGAACTTGCGCACCAGCGTCAGGAACCGTCCCCGACCGATACCCGGCACCGACAACAGAGTAATTGCTTCAGTTAATCTCTTTTTGACTTCGGCATTCATCCAGCGTATTCTCTATCCGATTCAAGAAATCTCTGGTTCCCAATCCCGCCACCGCCGAGATGAAAATATAATCTTTCGGCAGGCGGCTCGACAATTCTTTTACGTCACTTTCGGTCACGGTGTCGATTTTGGTGACGACCGTCAGGGATGGCCGCGCCGTCAGCGCCGGGTCGAAGACCGCCAGTTCGGCCTTGAGGGTGGCCAGGGCTTCGGGGATATCAAGCTCCTGAATGTCCACCACATAGACAAGCACCATCGTCCGCTGGATATGCTTGAGAAACTGAATCCCCAGCCCCTTCCCCTGCGCGGCTCCTTCGATGAGACCCGGAATATCGGCCATCACGCACGATTTGAGTTCCCGGAATCTGACAATCCCCAGATTGGGGATCAGCGTGGTGAACGGATAATCGGCGATTTTTGGTCGGGCGGCCGAGAAGGTGGCCAGGATCGTTGATTTGCCGGCGTTCGGCTTCCCCACCAGACCGACATCGGCCAGAAGTTTCAATTCCATCGAGAGCCGCCGATTCTCACCCGGTATGCCGTCCTGGGCGCGACGGGGCGCCTGATCGGTCGAGGTCTTGAACCAGACATTTCCTCGCCCGCCCATTCCCCCTTTGGCGATGGTCACCTTCGCGTCGATTTGATCGAGATCGCCCAACTGCTGGCCGGTGTTCAGGTCCTTGATGATTGTCCCCACCGGGACACGCAGGATAATCGGCTCGCCGGATCGGCCGGACCTCTGACGGCCGCTTCCCCCGTGGCCATGTTCGGCCTGGTATTTTGATTTGTACCGGTAGTCGAGCAGGGTGGCCAGATTGGGGTCGGCCACGACAATGACATCGCCGCCGTCGCCGCCATCGCCGCCGTCGGGGCCGCCTTTCGGGACATACTTCTCCCGCCGGAACGATATACATCCGGCGCCGCCGTTGCCGGCGGTGACTTCGATCTCGACATAATCGACGAACATAACCCGCAATATCCCCGTAGAAGGGGGAAAAGTCAATTGTAGCTTGACGGGGTGGAGCGGGGGTCATATGGTCCCCCTGTCCCATCATGAATGATGGGGGACGGAACCGAAGACAAGATGAAGAAAAGGTAACGATGTGGTGCGGCGACCTTGGGCCGCCAGACCATATCGTAACGTGAATGCCGTCGAGGGAAGTAATGAGCAAAGACCTGACGAAGTCCGATCTGGACCGCAAGAATATACTCAATAACCCCTACGCAGTCGAAGAGATCAAGAAGGCAACGAATCTGCGTGGGATCGAGTTCCGCGGGAAATTGACGTTGATTAAGGAGCAAGTCGCGGAGTTCTTCGAGGTCGAGCCGAGGACTATTGATAACTACCTTTCAAATTATGAATCAGAACTCAGGCAAAACGGTTACGAGATTTTGCGAGGCAAGTCGTTACAGGACTATAAAATAGCCCTCAACGAGCAGTGTGGTAACGAAACAGATTTCGTAGGCAAAAGTTTGCATAAAACCACTATGCTCGGAATCTTTGACTTCAGAGCTTTTCTCAATCTCGCCATGCTCATAACCGAAAGTGAACGAGCCAAGCTTCTGCGTCAGGCAATTCTTGATATCGTCATTGACACGATCAATCAGCGAACCGGCGGTGGCACCAAATATGTCAACCAGCGCGATGAAGACTTCATTATCTCGTATTTCAAAGAAGAACATTATCGCAAGGAGTTTACAGACGCCTTGCGGGACTACGTCGATATGGGGAACTTCAAATATCCCGCCTATACAAACAAAATCTACGTGAGCATTTTTAGGGAGAACGCGCAGGAATACCGGAAGATACTCCGACTTCAGGAAAGCGACAAAGTACGTGACACGTTCTATTCTGAAATCCTCGACCTGGTTTCGGCTTATGAATACGGATTTGCCAAAGTTCTCGAGAGCGCTTACCAGCATGCCGGACGCAAGCTCAGCTCCTGGGAAACTGACGCGTTATTCGCTGAATTTGAAACGCAGGCGCATTGGAAGCCATTGGTGGAGAAAGCTCGAAGCAAAATGGCCAGCCGTGATCTTGCTTTCCGCGACGCCTTACATCTTCAGTTGAGGGACTACCTCACGCCGCTGGATTCGGCGGAATTTGAGCGTTTCCTGGGTGAAAAAAGCAAGGAGCTTATTGAGCGTCTTGAAGAGTCCAAAGAGGTCTTTAAGCGCCTCAAGGAGCGCGAGTAGTGGCGCTGATCTATCTCACGCTTGAACAGGCGATTGAAATCCACGAAACGACCGTTCGGATCAGCGGCGGCGGTGCCATGGGTTCCTTGGATACCGACAAATTGGATTCCGTGTTGCACCACATTCAAAATGACGCCTATTATCCAACTGTCGTTGACAAGTTGACGCACTTATTCTTTTGTACTTGTCAATTCCATTGCTTTGAAGACGGCAACAAGCGGTTGGCGATATCGTTATGTGCTCAATTTCTTTTATTGAATGGATATCTCACCGTCATGCAAAGATTCTTCCCTGAAATGGAGAATATAAGTTACCATGTTGCGGCCGGCAGAATTGACAAGGATTTTCTTCGCGAAATCATCTGTGCGGTGATAAACGATGAGATGGACAATGAAGAACTCAAGTTGAAAATATATGAAGCAATTTCGAGGGATGAGTTATAGACGAACGCAACGTTCTACTCGCGCCGGTGGCTCAGCTTCCTGGTCTTTCCGACCCGCGAAGATGGCGCGGCCCGTTGTAGCTTGACAGGGGTTGCGGGGAGTAATAGAGTCGAGTAATTCTGCCACGAATGGTACAGAACCCGGAGCAAGCCCCCGGGCCACAATGACAAGAGTAGTTGAAGAAAGAAAGTGAATGGATCGGGCCGGCGGGCCTTTGGCCCTCTATTCATGATGTTCGGCGCTCACTCACACCCTACTCTCAGCGGGGTGAAGGAAATGAACAGGTAATCAATCAGCGCCGACAGATCGGAGATATCCACGCGACAGTCGCCGTCCACATCCGCCACCTTGAGCGGCGCAATCGGCGTGAAGCTTATGAACAAGTGATCGATAAGCGTGGAGAGATCGGCAATATCAGCGCCGTGAGAGTGGTCGATATCCCCAAGTTGCCATGTCCAGAAGTTTTTGGGATTAGGGCAGAGCGTGAAGAGTCCGTTCCGGTCAATCGCTCGTACTCGCCACCAATAATGAGTCCCCCATGCCAGTGAGTCCGTAAGAGTATATTGGGTGGTCGGTATCGGCTCAATCTGGACTGCCGGCGTAAACCCTTCGCTTTGCGATAACTCCAGCTTGTAATGGATGGTGTCATACATGTCGGGGTCGGTTGAGGCCGTCCATCGAAGGGTCGGTTTGAAATCGAACAGAGGCAAGCCCGAGGAATCCGGCGGATCGATCAGCACCGGTGCGGTGGGCGCGTTGGAGCCGCCCACCCAGAAAGAGCGGGCGCCGCTCCAGCCGGAATATTCATACCCATCGAACGCCCGCGCCCGCCACCAGAAGCGCAGGTTGTCCGGAAGAGCCGGCACAACATTCCATCCGGTCTGGGAGGGCGTGGCCGGCACGGCGGCAATAGCTCTTATCATAGTTGTCAGCAACGAATCCGAATAGATCTGAAAGTCATAAGTGAGCACGTCGTTTTCAGGGTCTAATGAATTGGCGACCGTCGCTCTAGCGTTACCCGGCACCATGGCTCCCTCGGCGGGGCTTAAAAGTATCGGCGGGGATGGAGCGGTGTTCAGTCGAAACGATCCGTTCTGCCAACTCGACCAGGAAGTTCCGTCACTGACGCGCAATCGCAGATAGTAGGTCTGACCGTCCACGAGCGCCGCCCCCGAGTAGGCGACCGAGGAATCGCCGAATGCAAATGGCGGCGGGTTCCACATTTCGGCGTTGAGCCAGTCGCTGTCCGAACCAACGGCAAGCTCACACATCTGCTGGGTCATGCCGGTTGCGAGACGGGAGGACCAGCTGAGTACCGGAGACGACGACACAACATGTGCGTTCGCGATCTTCCCGTCAATTTTGATACTGATCACTCGCGGTTCGAAATACCCGGTGGGCTGAAGAAAGTTCACGATTCGGCGCATAAGCGTATCCACCGGCTGGAGCAGAACCGGGAAAGGCGAGGGGGCTAGAAACTCCAGGGCGAATGACAGGAAGACTGAGCGCGGCGAGCCGGCGAAAGTCACCCCGCCGTAGCCCATGTCGCCGTTGCCCCATTCATTCTGGAAGGTGAAAGCAGGTTGTCCCCCATTAACGGGGATAAGAATCGTGTTGCTCCATGTCACCGGTGCGGAGGAGCTCATGCCGACCCGGATGCCATTGCCGATGTCATTTCCCGCGACGCCGTCGCACACCGCGACCATGGAATCAACCGGGGTCAGTCCGCCGTTCCGGGCATGCAGGTACTGGCTCATGAAGCCGGTATCAATGGCCGAAATCTGCGCCGGGGCTTTCACGCTCGCCAGACAGATATTTCCGCCGCCGTCGACAAATGCCTTGAGCGTTGCTATTTTCGCGGCATCGATCGCGCCGCCTCCTGTCTCGTTTCCGGTAAACCAAAACAGCGATTTGTACGATTGCACATCCGCGATCAGCGGGGCACCGCTGTTCTTAACATTCCAGACCGCGTAGGGAAGTCCAAATTTGGTCAGCGGACCGCCGAGACGAGTTTCATACGTCTTGCCGTTGTCATCATCGACGAGTACGATCCGGGTCCGTCCCAATGCCTGTGAGAAGGTAAACGTCGTATTCCAGGTCGTGTCCCCGCCGTACCGGATCGAGTCCATCGCCAGACGCAGAGTGAATTGAACAATGTGCGTCGGCCAGTCGCCGGGGAGCGTGAACTTGATCGGCGTAACCGGCCCGACCGGAACGGCGGACCCCGCGCTTAGTGAGTCGCTTAACGCTACCGCATTGTTCATAAACGTAAGATCAGGGTCATTGCAGGACAAGGTGGCCCGGGAACCGTAGGCCGATCTCATCAGATTTCTGACGCCGAACGTGAACGAGATTGTCTCCCCCGCTTCCAGCACGCCGTCGCCGTCCCCGTCCGGAATGGGATCGGTGAAGCGTATGGAATCAGGGCCTGAGAGCACTACCCACGGCCGCGACCAGCGGGTATCCAGGTCGGCATACATGGTCGGGCCGGAGTTGGAGATGCGCCAGACGGCAATCTGGGTCGGAACGGCGGCATAGGCCCGGGAGTTGGGGACAGACAGGTCGTGAAAATTGCGATTGTTCGAGGAGCCGGGAAAGGGATCTCCCTGGTCGCCCCAACTACCTCCGAAGGCAATCGAATTGAATCCGTCCGCCTGCTCCAGCGCAATCATGTAGTGATTCGGATCGGCGTTACCGTATTGATTCTCATCGACATGGTACACGAGCAAACCTTCGCCCGGCAATGCCGTATCGAAACCATACCATTGCCGGTTCTCGATGAGGAAATACTCCCGCGATCCCGCATATGGCATGATCTTGTATGCGAACGGTTCGGATTCCACCTGAGGGATCGGCGTCTGGTACAGGTTGGCCGGTGGGGTCAGCACATGCTCGGTCGGTGATATGAACCCAAGGCGCATCTTACACCAGGGATCGCAGTGCGACGGCGACTGGGAGTCGCCGCAGTAGTTCCCGTAAGCCATCAGCGACCACTCCCCCAGACCCATCGATTGGGTATGGGTCTTATCCACATCGTACAGATCAGGCAGACCAAGGGCATGACCGTATTCGTGGCAGAAAATTCCTATCGGATGAACACTGTTCCCATACTCTTCCGGATTCATCGTGTACATGAGTGCATACTTGCCGTTGGGTAGATAGATCGCGCTTCCCATACCCGAGAAATGCGACCAGATGCCGTACTCACCCATCTCGGCTCCCGGACCGGCATGGATGATAATCACCGCATCCACAGAACCGTTGTTGTCATTGTCATAGGGAGTGAAGTCGACATTGGCATTTCTTGCCGCCACCACCGCATCACGCGCCAGGTCCGCACCATTGGAACCGAGACCGCTGTTGGTGCCCACATAGTACGAATAGTCCCGTGGAGCCGTGAACCAGCCGTACACCTGCCCGGTAATCACCAGCTTGCCATACGAGTTTTCGACAAAGTAATCGGTCATCGAGCCGGTGGGATTGCCCCCCGGCCGGCCTTTTCTCGAAAACAGGATCGAGTCAAACGCCTGAGGCGTGCCAATCGCTTTTGCCTGCAGAATACCCCCCTCCGGAATGGAGTAGGTAAGGGCATTGTAGCCGAAATCAGGGAAATCGATCAGAATCACGGGGACTAACACGGTTTCTACCACCTGAGCACCCGCGGCGACATTCTGAAGATGCCTACGGCTGGTCAGGTAATTTTCAAGGACCGGCTGGCACCCTCCGGCCGCCTTGAACGCCGCCAGGTTGGCTACCACTTTCTCCCAGGTTCCGTCGGCCTGGAATTTGGCAATCGCCTTTTTGGACGGCCCCACGGCGAATGCGGAGACTCCCGCGAAGCTGAGCGTGACCAGACAAACGAAAACGGTGTTCATCATATACACACCCTGCGAGATACGTGTTCCCATATTCCGGTTCCAGGCCGGATTGATCCCCGCCTAAATGACGGGTTGTTGTGACCGGACATGATTCGTGGCCGAGAATACCGAAGATGAAAAGACGTGAGCGACCACAACCAGCGTGAACTGTTTGAGCAACGGCTCTCCCGGAGTAAGATTGCTCTCAGGTACCTGTATTGGAAATGTAACGATAACGGTCAGACTCGTCAATCTTAAAGTCGGGTGGCAACCGACGCCTTCTCCATTGGTGGGCGGCAGACATCCTGCCTGCCCCCGTCGGCGGGCACGTAGGATACGTGCCGCGCACGAAATCCCAAGGGCCAAATACTGCCAACTCTCCCGATTGACGGGCGCATAGTTGCTCCATATATTGTTGGTCCAATGGCAAAGCCCGAATCGACAGAGGCCGTCTCGACTATCGAATTGGCACAACGAGACGGCATCAATCAGCGCAAACGCCAGTTGTACGAGCGATCCACCCTCTGGCTGGGGCGCATCTGTCTCAAGCTGGGCCTGACTCCCAATTTCCTGACCGGGCTGTCGCTGGTCTGCGCCCTGGTCTCGGGCGTCTGTTTCTGGCGGGGGGAAATGCTCTGGGGAGTCGTCTGGATCGCCCTGACCGGCGTCACCGACATGCTCGACGGTAGCACGGCGCGAGCTTCGGGCAAAGGCACGGTCTTCGGCGGAATACTCGACCATGTGTCGGACCGATTCGGCGAGTTTTTCATTCTGGCGGGTATCACGCTTTCGGGCGCGATCGCTCCGGCCTGGGGATTGTATGCGCTATTCGGCATGCTGATCGCCAGTTATGTGCGGGCGGCGGCCGAGTCGATCGGCAAGCTGGAAAACTGCGCGGTCGGCATCATGGGACGCACCGAGAAAGTCATTGTCATCATGATCGGCGCCACGATCGAGCATTTTATTCCCACCGGCGGATTCCCCCGAACCGGCTGGCTTGAGATTGCGCTGGTCATTGTCGGAACGACGTCGATCATCACCGCCATCCAGCGGATGGTCTTTGCCTGGAAAGCGCTCAACGGACGCGAGAACCACTAATACTTCGCGACCTCGGTTGGCCATCATGATCACCGCCATCGGCAATCCGGTTTACGATTACATCAAAACGCAAAAAGTGGAAACACCCGGCCGGGTGCTTTCGGGATGCTCCACCAACGCCGCTCTCGCCCTGTCGAAAATGGGCGAACGAGTGCATCTGGTGGGAGCGGTCGGCGATGATTTCAAATCGAAATTCGCAAGCGATCTTCGCCGTTTCGGCATCGACCACACCCTGACCCCCTCGCGGCACACCGGCGGTTTCTCGCTGGTCTATTACGATAACTTCGGCAACCGCACACTCGATCTGTTGGGACGGGCGGATAACATCGGTGCGATTGATCCCGAACTATACCGGAAGGCGAAAGCGACTTTGATCGGCCCGATTCTGGGCGAAGTGTCGTTCGACCTGATTCGCGAAATCCGTCGCAACTACACTGGCCTCTTCTTTTGTGATCCGCAGGGACTTTTGCGGGGCGCGCATCCCGACAACCGGATATTTCATCATAAGCCGGATGGGATCGAAGAAGTGCTGGGGCAGTTCGACGTCGTCAAACCGAATGAACTTGAAGGGAAGGTCCTGACTGGCATCGATTGCCGCGAGAATCCGTACGAGGCGGCCCGGATAGTCAAGTCGTGGGGACCGAAGATTGTGATCGTGACGCTGGCGGAGCTTGGATCGGTCATCTATGACGGAAAGCAATTCATTGATATTCCGCCGTACGAGATCGATCTGGTCGATGCCACCGGCGCGGGCGACACCTACATGGCCGGATTCACGTTCGAGTATCTCAAATCGGGCGGCGATCTGTGGAAGGCGGGGTGTTATGCTTCGTGCACGTCGTCGATCATGATCGAACATGTCGGCCCGGATTTTCCGATGTCCGAGTCGGCCATCCGTACCCGCCAGGAACGACTACTGGCCATGCGCGGTTACAAGGTGCAGGTAGCGGTAAACGCGTGATTTAATGTGGGGCGGGCCCGTCTTCGGACCCGCCAAAATCGAAATGAGGAATTGTGTCAGGCCGGGAGGCCTGCCACCACAAAATATGCCGGATTCAATTTTCTTCCGTCGGATGAGCAAGCGTTCGTATCTGGACAAACCGGTGTCGCGCGAGACGCTTGATCGGATATTTGAGAAAGTCCGCTGGTCTCCCTCGGCGGCCAATCACCAGCCCTGGCGATTTGTGGTGGTGACGGAGGCCGGACAGCACGCCAAATTTGTCGAGGCGCTGTCGCGCGGCAACGAGTGGGCGGCCAAAGCGCCGGTCCTGATCGCAGTCTGCGCGAGAGAAAAGGATGACGGCGTTCGCGAAGATGATCCGGTGCGATACTACCAGTTTGCCTCCGGTCTGGCCACCATGTCGCTTTTGCTGGCGGTGGTGGATGAGGGGTTGATGGCCCATCCGATGGCGGGGTATGATGCCCCCAAGCTTCACACGGCACTCTCGATTCCACCCGAGTACCATATTATGTGCATCGTGTCGCTGGGGTACGAGGGATCGGTTGACCTTCTGGATGAGCGCACCCGCAAGAAAGACGAATCCCCCCGCACCCGCAAGCCGATGGCGGAAATCGTGAGCTACGACCGCTTCGGCTTTTCCGAGGCGGAGGGAGCATGACGACTGACGGCGTTCACGTTGGGTCAGGTCCTGCGGCCCGCCGCAGGCGGGACGTGTGACCTGACACCGCGGGGGCGACGGCCGGTTCCCGTCTCCGAATCTCCCCATTTTGTCGCTCCGGCTCATTTTTTTGGGAAGACTTGCCGGGTTCGCCGGTATAAGCTATAGTTAATTGTCCAGATTAGCATCGCCGGAGCAATTCCGGTCACACTCTGTAGCTCAGGGGAGCGTGTATGAAATCATTATTGTCTGCGCTGGCCGTCGCCACACTGTGCGCCGTCGCCGCTGAGGCGAAAGACACCACCACCTTTCGCGTGGATTCGTACATACCGGAACGGTTTACGGATTTTCAATGGTTGGCGGACGGCCGGTTGGCGGTTGCCGGCACCGATCGATCGGTCGAAGCCGATCCGGCAAGTCCGTACATCCCGATCGATGCAGGTTCCAACTCTGTGGACCGTTCAGCCAGATTGTCGTCGTTTATGAAGTACACCTACTACACCGTCCCCGAGTATTTATCCATTTCGATGGGCGCTACCGGGAATTTTGCGTACCAGCGGTACTGGAACAGGCGCTTCCTTCCGCCTAATTCCGGTAGTGTCCGGGAAACGCGGTACTCGACGAACAACTTCACCGGATCGGTTTTGCCGGCGGTCGAATATGCCAAATACCTGACCGGGGATATGTTTCTTTCGCTCGTCGGTGAGGGAGAGTTACGCCGGCAAGAGAATTCAGCGCACAATTCGACCACCAGCTGGACAACAATAAATGATTCCGTATCGTGGTACACGAGTGATGTAAGTCAGAGAACGGTACACACCGGGGTTCATGTGGCGGGCGCATTTCTCGGTGGTTGGGGACGGTTGTACTCCGGTTCCTATGCCACCACCGCTCTCCAGCTTGTGAATGAACTCAGAAAGTCTGGTCTTCTTCTTCGCGAACCGACCATGACCGAGTACCAACGGTTGTGCGATACTATTTACGAGTTCAGG
>JACRAV010000166.1 GCA_016213305.1 Candidatus Zixiibacteriota bacterium
GTTTTCCTGTTTAATTCGTCAAGTTGGTTTGATTCCTGTCTCTTCGCACACAACTTCCTGCCCACGTACAGTTTTTATTCCGGCTTTGGGTCGGGCGCTATTTGGCTCCGGAACAGTCCGGCCAAAATCACCAACAGTACATTCTTTGGAAATGAAACGGGTTGGGACTTCCCCCCGGGCGATCCCGGCGCAACATCGCTCCTCTGTACCCAATCGAACGCAACTATATCAAATTGCATTTTCGCCTTCGATGGGACCACTCTTTTCGATCCCGGTTATGGGATCCCCCGAATGCCGGCGATTAACACTACTCTCGGCGATACGGTGGGGCCAACTATCACCTGTACCAACATCTACGGGAATATGGATCTCGGCGGCGACTGGGTTGGGGAGATCGCTTCGCAGTTCGGAAAGAACGGGAATATTCGCCGCAACCCCTACTTCTGCGACACCACCAATTATGACTTTCATCTCGCGCCCAATTCTCCCTGTATGGCCGATTCAACCGGATGCGGGTTAATGGGCGCATTTGATATGAATCCGACCTGCCCGCCGGGGAATTGCTGTATCGGCAGGACGGGGAATCTCGACTGCGACCCGGATGACCGGGTGGATATTTCTGATCTTTCGGCGATCATCATGTGCCTGTTCATCTATCCGTCATCGTGCGGTCAGCACTGCTGTCCCGGGGAGGAGAACACTGACGGCGATCCGTATGGCGACGTGGATATCTCAGACCTGTCGGCGTTGATCGATTATCTCTATATCAGTTTCACACCGACGGCGTGGTGTCAGTAAGGCGAAGGACGCCCCGGAAAGTGCTGGTGGACCGGGACGTTCGCCTTGCGCGAAAACAAGCTGTGGTTCTTCGTTTCGAAGAGTGTCAGGTGAGGACACCTGACACCACGCAAGACTTCTGTAGTTCCTTGTTTTGAAGAGTGTCAGGTGAGGGCACCTGACACCACGTAAGCAGATAAGCAGGTCAGGCGGCCCCGTCTGACTGCTTTCTATTGTTCAGATTGTGCCGGATGAACTCGACAGCGGCGGGGGCGATCGAAATGGCAATGATCGCCAGGATCACCACGCTGAAATTGTTCTGCACGAACGGCAGGTTGCCGAAGAAATACCCGGCCAGACAACAAATCAGCACCCACACGGTCCCGCCGACCAGATCGTAGCTTTCGAACTTCAGATAGGTCATTTTCCCGACCCCGGCCACGAACGGGGCGAAGGTCCGCACGATCGGCACGAAGCGAGCGATGATGATCGTCTTGCCGCCGTATTTTTCGTAGAAGGCGTGCGTTTTGTCGAAGTATTCCTTTTTCGCCCAGCGCGGACGGGGTTCCTCGAACACCCGGCTTCCGATCTTGTGGCCGATCCAGTAATTGGTGGTGTTCCCCAGTAGGGCGGCGGCGATCAGAAGCGGACAGAGGTACCAGATATTGAGCGCGCCGGTCGCGGCGAAGGTGCCGGCGATGAACAGCAACGAATCGCCCGGCAGGAACGGGGTGACGACAAACCCGGTCTCGGCGTAGATGATGGCAAAGAGGATGCCGTAGGTCCAGCCGCCGTATTCGGAGATGACCGCGCCCAGGTGCTTGTCGAGATGGAGGAAGAAATCGAGGATGGTGTTCATTGGGGTGGAATATGGGGAAATTAAGGATATGGGTCAAGCGAATGGGGGTTGCCGCAAGACCCCACCCGTTGGGTGGGGTACAACGTACAACGTGTGGATTTTGCGGGGGGACAGGGGACGAGATTCGACGATTATAGCCAAAATGGTTCTGCTGGGCCCCGGGGCAAGCCCGGGGTGACAAGAAAGACCGTCAGGTCTCACGGCGCGCTAGCCACGTCGAAGGACCTGGCGGAACTTTGTTGTCGCCGTTCCGTAATCAGACTATTGTTCTCGTTCGCGCACAATCCCGAAACCCTGCCCGATTGAGAGGTGAAGATGAGAAGTGCAAAGAGTACCGGCCGAATCATTGGTATATTGATGCCCCTTCAAATGGCGTTCGGGCTTATTGTGCCGTTTGTGTTGCTTCAGGGTCCACTCTCAACGGCCGCTCCGGGTTTCCTGGTCAATGCGGCGGCGAGTTCTCTCCAGATACGGTTGGCTGTGCTTATCGCATTCGTCGGTGCGGCGCTTACCGTCGCTATTGCGATCACGGCTTATCCGGTCATTCGTCGGTACAGCCAGACATTGGCGCTCTGGTTTCTGGCATTGTGTACGGCCAGTCTGGTGATGGATGCCATCCACAACGCCACCGTGCTGGCCATGTTGTCATTGAGCGAGCGATACACCGAGCCCGGGGCGGTGGATGCCGGGCTTTTCCCCGCGATCGGCGCGGCAGTCCGCACGATACGGTATTGGGCGCATTATACGCAGTTGATTTTCATAGGCGGCTGGATCATCATGTTCTACGGTATCCTGTGGCGTTACACTTTGATTCCGCGCGCACTGGCGATCCTCGGAGTGACAGGGATCATCCTTCAGTTTACGGGGGTTACTTTGCCGGCGTACCTGAATTATCCCAGCGTAAATTGGATGGCCATGCCGTTGGCCCCGATTCATCTCACGGTGGCGATTTGGCTGATGGTGAAGGGGTTCAACGAACGGGTGGCGGGGTGAGTTGAGGTGTGGCGTCAGGTTACCGGGTGCACGGATGCGCGTGGAGGGAGCTTTTTGTTGCGTCAGGTCTTAGACGCGCCCTGGCGCGGCGTGACCTGACGCTCTTCAAGCCCATTCCCTCCAAACAGGTATGACTGTTTCGTCTCTCCCTGCATAGGCGCGGGCGCTAGACCAGGGCCAGTCCTCAGAACTGGTCACCAGAGTAGCTTTGACCGGATTATCGTGCATGTACTGTAGCTTTGTCCGAAGAACTTTCGGGGAGACAATCTCAACGCGATCGTACCGGGGCATCCAGATGCGATCTGATCGGATGCCGTGCACGACGGCTGACTTCTGGGCAATGTACTTTTTGAAATCGCGCATGAAGGCGCCGAGTCGAGCTCCCTCAATTCCGAGAATCACGTGTACATGGCTGGGCATCAAGACATAACCCAAGAGAACTGCCTTGTATTTTGTGAGACAGAAACTGAGAGAATTGATGAGTTCCTGGTACATACCGGGCACGTCGCCAATTCGATTCCAGTCGGCAAAGGTGGTGGTAGCAAAGAAGCAACGGCCGGTTGCTTGATTTGGATAGCGGAGGCCCATTGAAATCAAGATACCGTCAGGTCACACGCCGGTCAATCTGGCGATTGCCCGGCGCAAGACCTGACGGAACGGGAAGGCGGTCCCGACATGCACAAGTATGCCCCCACCCCCCCCAAAGCCCCCCTTTACAAATACCCCCCTCTGGGGTAGATTATTCGGCTGTCATAGGAAATGATGCATGAAATTCGACCCGCTCAAAGACGGATTCTCCCAGCCCGACGCTGAGAAGACAATCCTCAAGTTCTGGGACACCAACAACGTGTTCCACAAAGCGCACGACGCGGCGCTGGATAAGCCCCAGTTTGTCTTCTACGAGGGTCCCCCCACCGCCAATGGGCGGCCGGGGATTCATCATGTCATCGCCCGCACCATCAAGGACCTGGTCTGCAGGTACAAGGCGATGCAGGGATTCCGGGTGGACCGGAGGGGGGGCTGGGATACGCACGGTCTGCCGGTTGAGATCGAGGTCGAGAAAGCGCTCAAACTCGACAGCAAGTCGAAGGTACTCGAGTACGGGATCGCCAATTTCAACCAGAAATGCCGGGAGTCGGTTTTCAAGTATCTTAAGGACTGGAATGATATCACCCGCCGAACCGGGTACTGGCTCGATCTGGACGACGCCTATATCACGCTCAAGAATGAGTATATCGAAACAGTCTGGTGGATACTCAAGAACTTCCATGACCGCGGACTGATCTACAAGGGACACAAGACGGTCCCGTTCTGCCCGCGATGCGGGACCGGGCTTTCCAGCCACGAAGTCGCGCAGGGGTACGAGACGGTCCGGGACCCATCGGTGTATGTGAAAGTGAAAGCGGCCGACGGCGATTTCAGCTACATAGTTTGGACCACGACCCCCTGGACGCTTCCCTCCAACGCCGCGCTCTGCATGAAAGCCGACGCCGACTATGTGATGGTCGATTACGACGGCGAGAAGTTAGTATTGGCCGAGGCGCTGATGTCGCGGGTGCTGGACAAGCCGGTGACGATTCTCGATCGCAAAAAGGGATCGGAGTATCTCAAGCGGAAATATATCCCGCTGTTTGACACGTTTGCCAAAGAAGCCGACAAGGCGTTTTATGTCATAAACGCGGATTTTGTCACGCTCGACGACGGCACCGGGATTGTGCATATCGCCCCCGGGTATGGCGCCGACGACTACGAGATCGGGCTGGAGCAGGGGCTTCCGCTTTTGCAGGCGGTCGAATCGAACGGGGTTTTCCGCGAACATTCGGGACCGTACGAGGGGATGTTCATCAAGGACGCCGACCCGCTGATTATCAAGGACCTCAAAATTGCGGGACGGCTGTTCAAGAAGGAAGTGTACGAGCACACCTACCCGTTCTGCTGGCGGTGCGACTCGCCGCTCATTTATATCGCGCGGCAGTCCTGGTATATCCGCACCACGCAGTTCCGGGATCAGTTGATCAAGAACAACAACGCGATCAACTGGGTGCCGGACGATATCCGGACCGGACGGATGCTCAACTGGCTGGAGAACAATGTCGATTGGGCGATCTCGCGCGAGCGATTCTGGGGCACGCCGCTTCCGATCTGGATTTGCGACAGCGAATCCTGCGGCAAGCAAAGGGCGGTGGGATCGGTCGAACAGTTGCGCACGGAAGGGGTCGATGTTCCGGCGGAGCTGGACCTTCACAAGCCGTTCATCGACGAGATCAAACTGAAGTGCGACTGCGGCGGGACGATGACCCGGGTGCCGGAGCTTATCGATGTCTGGTTCGATTCGGGATCGATGCCGTACGCCCAGTGGCATTATCCGTTCGAGAACAAGGAAAAGTTCGATCAGGCGTATCCGGCGGATTTCATTTCCGAGGCGGTCGATCAAACGCGCGGCTGGTTCTATTCGCTGTTGGCGATTTCGACCATGCTCTTCGACAAGCCGCCGTTCAAGAATGTCATTGTGATGGAGTTCATTCTTGATAAAGACGGCAAGAAGATGTCCAAGCACAAAGGGAACGTGGTCGATCCGTTCGAAACGTGCGAAAAGTACGGCGCCGACCCGCTTCGCTGGTATCTGGTGTCGGCCTCCAATCCCTGGCTACCGACCAAGTTTGATTTCGACGGCCTGGTCGAGGTGGGGAGGAAATACTTTGACACCCTGCGGAATACGTATTCGTTCTTCGCGATCTATGCCAATATCGACGAGGTGATCGATCAGGCCGAAAAGGCGGGTCTGACGGTTGAGAAATATCTCGAACAGCATGCCGGGGAGCCGGACCGGTTCGACAAGTGGATTACCTCCCGGTATAACTCGCTGGTTAAGGAAGTGACGGCGGCGTTCGACCAGTTCGAAATCACCCGTCCGGTGCGGGCACTCCAGACCTTTGTGATCGATGAACTGTCCAACTGGTATGTGCGCAACAACCGGCGGCGGTTCTGGGCCAAGGCGGATGATCCGTCGAAAATGAGGGCCTACCTGACACTCTGGCGGGTGCTTGAGGGAGTTTGCCGCTTGAGCGCTCCGATTGCCCCGATGACGGCGGAGCTTTTGTGGAAAGAGCTGGTCGGGCCGAATGCCGAAAAGCGCGGTTTGCCGATGTCGGTCCACATGATGGCGTACCCGAAGGCGGACCCGGCGCAGATCGATGCGGGGCTGGAGGAAGGGATGGACCTGGTCCAGCGGATTGTGTCGCTGGGACGGGCGGTCCGGACCCGGGAGAACCTCAAGGTTCGCCAGCCGTTGTCGAAATTACTGGTGGCGACCGCCGGCCGGAAAGAGAGCGAGCGCCTGACGGCCTATCTGGAAATCATCGAGGACGAGCTGAATATCAAGGCAGTCGAGACGATCGAGTCGCTCGATTCGTATGTGACCTACTCGGCCAAGCTGAATTTCAAACTGGTGGGAGCGCGGCTGGGGAGCGAAGTTAAACGGGCGGCGGCGTTTGTCCAGTCGCTCGATTCGGCCCGGATCCGACAGTTTGCGGCGTCGGGCAAAATCGAGGTTGACTCGCCCGGCGCGCCGTTGACGTTGACGACCGATGACGTCGAAATAGTTTCGACTCAGAAAGCCGGGTTTGCGGTGGAATCGGACGGCAAACTGGCGGTGGCGATAGTGACCACCCTGACGCCCGAACTGGTTGACGAGGGATTTGCCAGAGAGATGGTGAACAAGATTCAGAATATGCGCAAGAGTTCCGGACTGGAGGTTACCGACCGGATTGAAGTGCGGGTGGTGTCGTCGGAACGACTCAAATCAGCCGCCGGACGGTACGAAGATTTTATCAAGGCGGAAACTCTGGCCCGGAAACTTGAGTTTACGGATACAACAGCGCCGCAAGGCGGCATAGAATGGAACATCAACGGTGAAAAGGCGATGATCACAGTCGCCAAAGTATAGATCGGAGAACGGCATGGCCAAGTCCGAGTTCAAAGAAGCCGACCTGAAGAAATACGAGACGCTTCTTTTGCAGAAAAAGAAAGAGATGCTCCAGGAGATGGGGATTGTCGGCGATGCCTACGGCCCCACCCCCAAGGAGTCGAGCGGCGATCTGTCGTCGTATTCATATCATATGGCCGACCAGGGGACCGATACGATGGACCGGGAGATGGCCTTCATGTTCGCCAGCAAATCGGGGCGCCTGTTGTACCATATCGACCAGGCCCTTCTTCGCATCAAAGACGGCTCCTACGGCGCCTGTCAGACGTGCGGGAAGATGATATCGGTGGCTCGTCTGGAGGCGGTCCCGCACGCCCGGCTGTGCATCCAGTGCAAATCGGCCGAAGAGGAACAGAAAGCTGGACGGTAAATCGCGCTCGACGCTGATCTGGCCGAGTGTCATTGCCCTGGCGGTCATCCTGCTGGATCAGGCGACCAAGGTGTGGGCGGTGGCCAACCTGACCGGGCAACCCTCCCGTAAAATTGTGGGCGAACTGGTGATGTTCACCCTTGTGTACAACGAGGGAGGGGCGATGGGGACCCGGCTTGGCTCGACCGACTATTACACGGTGATGGCGCTGTTGATCCTGCCGTTTATCGCGTATTACCTCTGGCGAAATCGATTTGAGCGGGTGATCGCCTGGCCGCTGGCGTTCATTCTGGGGGGGGCGATCGGCAACCTGATTGACCGGATCCGGCTGGGCCGGGTGGTCGATTTTATCGACGTGGATATGCCGGATATCAACCTGTCGTTTTTCCAGCTGGACCGGTGGTGGACGTTTAACATAGCCGATGCGGCCATTACCTGCTCGATTGTTTTCCTGCTTTTGCATATGTTGCTGGTGAAGAAGGCCGCGCCGCCTGCCCCCGGTTCGTAAGACGGGTAGTGAAAAAGGAATTTTTCAGAAGGCAAAGAGCAAACGTTGTTGCGAAGAGAATTCTGCCGTGAGTGTTCAACACAAGGATCTGGCGGCGGGCCGGTGGCAAAATATTTCGTTTGTCGAACAGATGGCCCATATCGGCGCCGAGGTTGAGCGGGCGCTCAATTGGAAAGACCGCGGGAACGCCGACTATAGCCGGCGCGCCTATGAACGGGCGCTGGAACTGCTTGATTTCACGCTGGATGATCCCCGCAACCGACCACGGACCAAAGAAATCGCCCGGGTGCGGGAAGGGCTGGTCGATTCGTTTGATGGAACCAATGAATTTGGGTCAACGGATGCGCTGTGGCGGGGGTATTTTGGGGCGTTTTCGTACGCGGCGGGACGGCACCGCTAGCCTCCGACGGCATTAACGTGATCTCTGGGGGGCAACTTTTCAGCCCGGCGGGTCCGAAAATTCTGTTCAACCCCTTGCTAAATTACTCCAAATGAGTATAATTTTAGCTCCATGTTGACCAAAAAAACCGAATACGCAATCCGAGCGATGTGGGAGATCGCACACTACAAGGGGGAATCGTTGACCACCGCGACCGCCATCGCGCAACGTCAGCATATCCCCGCCAAGTATCTTCCACAAATCATCTCCGAACTGAGCCGGGCGGCGCTGGTGGTGACCTCGCGTGGTTTCGGCGGCGGGCTTCGTCTCAATCGCGCCCCCGACAAAATCAGTCTATTGGAGATCATCGAAGCCACCCAGGGGAAACTGACCCTGTATGAGTGCCAGGTCTGTTCGTATCAGTGCCAGTTCCTTCCCGAGTGTGAATTGTTGGCCGTGTATAACAAAGCTCAGGCCGGCCTGGAGGACACGTTCAAGAAGGTGAGCCTGGCCGACGTCAAGTTCAGCAACGGAAAGCCCAAGAGCTGATATGCCCACCAAAGAGCAGGTCATGCATGTGTTGAGCGGGATCAACGATCCCGAGCTTCGCAAGCCGCTTACCGAACTGGAGATGGTCCGGTTTGTGGATGTGCAGGGGGGGAATGTCAAGGTCGGGATAACTCTGACCGTGCCCGGCTGTCCTCTGAAGGAAAAAATTACCAGCGATGTGACCCAGGGGGTGGGGCTGATTCCCGGGGTTGATTCGGTGCGGGTGGAATTTGACGTCATGAACGACGAGCAGAGGGCGCGGCTCCGGCAGAAGCTGGGGCATGCGACGGTCGAAGGGCGCCAGCCGGTGAGCGTGGTGAATTTCGCGCGGCGTTTTATCGCGGTTTCATCGGGCAAGGGAGGGGTCGGCAAATCGACCGTGACCAGCAATCTCGCGACGGCGTTATCCCGGATGGGAAGAAATGTCGGAGTGCTTGATGCCGATGTGTACGGATTTTCCATTCCGCGCATGCTGGGGGTGACCGGCCAACCGACCATTATCGACGAGAAGATTGTGCCGCTGAGGAAAAGCGACACGCTTCAGGTCGTTTCGATGGGGTTCTTTGTGGACGAGGACGAGCCGGTGATCTGGCGCGGCCCTCTGTTGCACAAGGCGATCAATCAGTTTTTGACTGATGTCATGTGGGACGATCTCGATTACCTTTTGCTGGACCTTCCGCCCGGAACCGGCGATGTGACGCTGACCATCGCACAGTCGATTCCTTCGGCTGAACTGTTGGTGGTGACCACTCCGCAGGCGACGGCCACGCATGTTGCGGGGCGGGTGGCCAAACTGGCCGAACGGACCAAACTTAAAGTGATTGGCGTCATCGAAAACATGGCCTACTATGAAAATAACGGCCAGCGTGATTATGTATTCGGGCGCGACGGCGGCAAACAGCTCGCGTTGCAGTTGGGGGTGCAGTTTCTGGGAGAAATTCCGCTTATGACCTCCATTCGAGAGGGGGCGGATACCGGAAAGCCGGTGGCGGAGGACGGCACCCCGGCCCAGAAAGCCAATTTCGAGTCGATCGCGCGGGCTATCGACGGGATGAATTGAGGATAAACCCTTGGTTCGTATGCGACTATTGTAATTCAGAAATTATTTCGGAGTGTGGACAAGTCGGCGCGTCTCTCGCGTCGATTTTTTATTTGGTGCTAACACGCCATCAGTCAACCGCTTCAAAATTCATTTCCTTTTTTGCAGATCGTGACTTGACGACCACCGGCGCAGGGGATACTTATGCGTATGTTCGCAGTCCAAGCACACCTTGTGGATAGTATGTGGGAAAGTCCCGACCGCGAATTGGTATCCCACGGTAAATCAAACGGTTAATTGAGAATCGAATTGACTCGAATGTGGAAAAGACTGTTGATAAGTGTTATCGGCACGATCCGTGTTTCGGGTCAACAGTCCAGTAGTAAACAATTTAGTTTGTGTGAATAGTGTGGAAAAAATTTTGGTGGGGGAAACACCGACAATGGATGTGATAAGCAACTCACAGCAATGGATCGACTGCCAGAAGTACATTGCGCGTCGTCTGAAACAGCAGACGTACAACACGTGGCTCCGGCCGACACGCGGTGAACCAACCGACAACGGCAGTTTCAAGATCGCCGTCTCCAATCAGTTTGTCGCCGATTGGATCGACGGACATTTTCGGGAATTGATTGATGAAGCGCTCGGCGAGGTGCTGGGGAGGAGGTTTGATATCGTGTATGTCATCTCCGGGGCCGGCGATCCGGAAGAGCAGACCCGGCTGAATCTCGATAATGCGATGATGGCCGGCGGCAATAGTTCCGGGGCGGTGGCCGTAGGGCCGGCCCAGATTGCGGTTCCGGCTGTCCCGCAAAATCACAATCTCAACGCACGGTACACGTTCGAGACGCTGGTGGTGGGCGATTTCAATCAATTTGCGTGCGCCGCA
>JACRAV010000169.1 GCA_016213305.1 Candidatus Zixiibacteriota bacterium
GAGGTTATACAGCCCGGCGTACCCGTTGGGAATGGCAAAGGCGGCCAGTCCTTTGCGAGTGGCCATCTGCGCCGCGCCTTTGACGACGGCATTGAGTCCGCCGCAATCGCCGCCGCTGGTGATAATTCCGATCCGTCGAATGTCCATCATACCCTCGTCGCTATGTTCAGTACCTTCGCCGTCCCGTCAAGCCACAGGCCGGAATCGGCCCCGCTCACGAATGGCTGGTGAGAAAGTATAGACTGCCCCGGGTGCGCCGTCAACGTTGAAGCTGTCGGCGAATATCAGAAATATGTCGATGCGCCGTCGCCTACCCGATCACAAAGCCGCGCCGGGATTGCGGCACAACCGTGTGGATGACTACCGCCGGGATGTCGGCGCGATGAAAATCGAAATCCACCGTATCGGCACGGTGGGGCAGGCGGGGTCGCCCGTCCGTCTCGTAATGCGCCTTGAAACGCAGTTGGTCACCGACTTGAAGATAAATCTGCGTGTCGGAGACCTCGATAACCGTGGCCTTCATGGACATTCACCTGTTCCGGCGTCAATCGATGAGCGATCCTCCGACATGGAAGCGCAAGTCAAAGTCGGCCTGTCATCATGTACGCGCGAGTCGGTCCCGGATTGCTCTGATTGGCGCAAAGCTGATGTTGCCGCGAGTATAATCCGGCCTGCCGACATCTGTCAAGGAGACATTTTGTTTCGAACCGATGGGAATCTTCGGTGTTCCATAGGTAATGAAACGTCGGCTATCTATAATTTGTCGTGATGTTGCTTCCGGGGGCTTGCGAGCAGGAATTTGTGCAGTTCCAAGGCCGCCAATCGATTCCGGCAACGTGCGGAGGTGATTACATGGCAAAGGATTGTGAAAAAAGGTTCAATCTATCCGGAAATTATGTTGCCTTTTCGGGCTGGAAGCGTATCATACCTGACAGTAAAGGACCTACTTGGTAGTGTTTAAGATATGTGGTGGAAGCTTCTGATATTTGTGGTGATGGCGATCGTAATTGTCGCCAGCTTTGTCACGCCCGCACCGCAGAAGGTGATCGGCGAGGCCAGCCGTGTATTTTACTACCATATACCTCAGGCCTGGGTGTGTGTGGTCGCCTTCGCCATCTCGATGGTTTATTCCATTAGATACTTGATGAAGCGCCAGCTGGTTGAGGATGACCGCGCCGGCGTTGCGGCGGGGTTGGGACTGATCTTTTGCATCCTGGCCACCGTGACCGGTTCGGTATTCGCAAAAGTAACCTGGGGATCATTCTGGAATTGGGATCCGAGGGAGACCTCGATCTTTATATTGTTGCTGATCTACGGCGCGTATTTCGCGCTGAGAGGAGCGATCGAGACGGAAGAACGCCGGGCAACGCTGGCGGCCGTCTATTCGATCTTCGCCTTTGTGACCGTACCATTTCTGATCTTCGTCGTGCCGCGTATGGTCCCCTCGCTCCATCCGGCCGACTCGATCGTCGATAAAAATATGAAATTCACGATGGGACCCTCGGTCCGGGCGATCTTTTTTACCTCGCTGGCCCTGTTCACCGCCCTGTTCTTCTGGATGCTCAGTCTCGGTGTGCGGGTTCAGCGGCTGATCAGGCGCGATTTGGAGAAGGAGCTTTAGATGGACGGCAATTATGTGGCGCTCGGCGTGACGCTGGTGGTCTGGATTGGACTGTTTGTGTTTTTGTACCGGCTCGATAAACGGGTCAGGGAACTGGAAGGAAAATCTCGATGAAGGCAAAATATGTCATCGGCGGTATCATTATCGTGGTCTTTCTGATCTGGGGGACTTCGGCGTTTCTCAAGACCACGATTCAATATGTGCCGCTTGAAGAGGCGTCTCGGGCTACCCGCACCGTGCAAGTGATGGGAAAGATTGATTTCGCGCGCGTAAAGTACAACGCCACCGATACTCGTCTGGAGTTCGCGGTGTACGACGCGGATGCCAAAGACACTCTCAATACGCCCCGGTATCCGGTCGTCTATTATGGGGTGGTCCCCGGCAACTTTGATCAGGCCAAGTCGGTCGTGTTGAAAGGGAAGCCGGGCAACGACGGCGTCTTTGTGGCCGAGCAGATGCTGGTCAAGTGTCCGTCGAAGTACCAGGGCGAGGGCGGCGAGTGGCAGGATATCAAAAACGATAAAGCCGAGGCGCCCCAAGGAGTCTGAGCATGGACTGGCAATCCCCAGGAGAGCTGTGCATCTGGTTTGCGCTGACGTTCAATATTGTCGCCGGCGTTGCCTTTGCATTGCGAGCACTCGGAAATCATTCATTCGAGCCGCTGGCCCGGCGGGCGTACCATGTGTTCGCCGTTTCGGTCGCGGGGGCGTCGGTCTGGCTGTATGTTCTGTTCTTCACCCACAATTACGCTTTCAAGTATGTGTATGAGTATTCCGAGCGGAGCCAGTCTTTTCTCTATATCCTTTCCGCTTTCTGGGGCGGTCAGGAAGGGACATACCTCCTCTGGTTGCTGTTTAATGCCGTTTTCGGTTATCTGCTGATCAGAAATGCCGCCCAGCATCGGTACTGGGCGATGACGGTGTATGCGACTGTCAATCTCTTCTTTTTGATTCTTCTTGTGCGCCTTTCGCCCTTCGCTTATCTGGGCCAACCGGCCGCAGACGGCATGGGGTTAAACCCGCTCTTGCGGGATCCCTGGATGGTAATTCACCCGCCAATCATGTTTGTCGGATATTCGATCGCCGCCCTGCCCTTTGTCATCGCGCTGGCGGCTTTGATCAAGAACGACTTTTCGCAATGGAATAAGATCGCGTTTCCATGGGTGGCAGTCACTGCCGCCGGGCTGGCGGCCGGAAATATTCTCGGTGGCTTCTGGGCGTACAAGACACTTGGCTGGGGCGGATACTGGGGCTGGGACCCGGTTGAAAACTCATCTCTGGTGCCGTGGATGGTCTCCCTGGCTCTTCTTCACGGAATGATATTGGAACGACGTTCCGGCGCATTGCGGCGAACCAACCTGGCCCTGTCGGCTGTTCTCTTCCTTCTGGTGGTGTACGGCACGTTTCTAACCCGTAGCGGCGTTCTGCAAGATTTTTCGGTCCACAGTTTCACCGATCTCGGCATTACGGGACTTCTGGTTGGCTTCATGCTGTTCTTTCTGGTCATGTCGGCGGGATTGTTCGTGTTCCGGACGGCTCATATTCATTCCGGCGACCTCAATTTCAATTTCTTTGGGCGCGAGTTTCTACTTTTTGCCGGTATGGTCACGCTGTTGATCTTTGGATTGGAAGTGGCGATCTGGATGTCACTCCCGTTGCTTACCAAGGCGTTTGGTGCCTCGCCGCGAGCGGCCGATATCGCCACCTACAATGCCTTTGCTCAGCCGCTGTCGGTGGTCATCGCGGTTCTCCTGGCGATTTCGCCCTTTGCCAATTTTGTCCCGTTCAAACTCGAAAACTGGGGGCGAAAGCTGGCCATTGTTTCGGCGCTGGCGGTGATGTGCGCGGGGCTTCTGGCCCTTTTCGCTTCGGATGATAAAGCCGTGGTCGCGGTGACCGCTTTGCTGGCGGTTCTGGGTCTGGGCATGGCGTTGTGGCGAAAGGACTGGCTGATGCCACTGGCGCCGGGTTTGGCCGTTGGTCTGGTGACGGTGGTGATCTGTTTGATTTCCGGCGTCCGTGAACCGCTCCACCTGATGTTTTTCAGCGTCGCGGCGGTCGCGCTTGTTTCCAATGCGCGCTTGATGGTCGATTTTATTCGCACCAAGTGGTTGGCGGCCGGCGGGCATATCACCCATTTTGGTTTTGCCGTCATGATTATCGGGGTCCTGGCGTCGTCGGCTTTTTCCACCAACCAGAAGGTTGTCCTTCCGAGGGGCGAAGCAAAATCGGCGATGGGGTTTCAGATAACATATAACGGACTGGCGCAGAAAATTGCCACACCCAACAATGAAGTGCTCTTATCGCTCGATCATGGCGGAACGAAGTTCGAGGGTCGGCCGCAACTGTATTTTTCAGAGCGCATGGGCGGCTTGATGAAAAAGCCGTTCATCAGTCGGGCGTTGTTGCACGATACCTATTTTTCGCCCGAAGAAGTCAAGGAGCCCTCCGATGAACCCCTGATACTGAAGAAGGGAGAGCCGGTAGTTGTCGGTCCGGTAACCCTCACTTTCCTGGGATTTGAAATCGGTCAGCACACCGATACGATATCATCTATGAAAGTGACGGCCAAACTTGAAAGTAAATCGTACGACAAAACGGTGTCCCTGGCGCCTGCACGGATACATAAAACCGGGCCCGATGGCCAGCCGATGATGGTTTCCGAGCCGGATCTGCTAGTAGCGGGTGAACAAGCTTATCAGGTCGAGATTCAATCCATTTTAGCCGATCAGGGTGCGGTCACGCTCACCATTCCCGGCCTGTCCGATCCAATGAGTATAGACCAGTTGATTCTGGATGTGTCCAACAAGCCGCTGATCAATCTGGTCTGGGCTGGCGCGTTCTTAATCCTGATTGGGACGATTACCGCCTTCTTGCGGCGGCACAACGACTTGCAAACACAGTAAAGCCCACGTTCATCGACCGCTCAAGTCGTTCCTCGGACTGCCGAATAGTATGAATAGCAAGACAATAGAGATATTGACAAGCGGTTTAGTTTGTTATTTATTTCACAAAGTGGCAACGCGATTGTGGTCTTGAATGACGACGACTGTTCATGAAGGCCGGCAGCTTACCGGCCTAGTTGGAAGGATCGTATGAAGCGATATCAATATATTCTCACGATTCTGATTCTGGCATGCGGTGTTGGTCTTCCCGGATCGATATCTGCACAAACGGATAATGAAACCTGTCTGGGGTGTCATAACGACGCCACGCTCAAGGGGCTGGCTGGTGACGGCACCGAGCTGTCGATGTTTGTCACCAAGGGGATGATTGACTCCTCAATGCACGTCGGAATGAACTGCGTCGATTGCCACACGGATCTGACCGGAACCAAGGATTACCCGCATGCCGAACAGTTGAAACCGGTGAACTGCGGGAATTGCCACGATGATGTGGTGAAGATTTATGATGAGTCGGCCCACGGGGCCGCGATAGCGAAAAATCCCAAGGCCCCAACTTGCGCCTCCTGTCATGACAAGCACAAGATTCTTTCGCACATAAATCCCGAGGCGACCACCTCGGCCAACAAACTGCCCTATACCTGTTCGTCCTGTCACCATGCGCTGGTGCTGAAGCAGGACCCGGATGTCCGGATCGCCGATTCGTTCGATCGGTACATGCGCGGCGTACACGCCGAAGGAGTACGCAAGGGAATCGGATCGGCGGCGTCATGCAACGACTGTCACGGGATGCACGACCTTAAGAAGGCCTCGGACCCGATCTCGACCGTCAACAAAATGAACATTCCTAAGACCTGCGCCAAATGCCATAACGACATTTTCATTCAATATAGCCGCGGGGTGCACGGGAAAGCCCTGGCGGCGGGCCTTCTCGATGCCCCCAATTGCACCGACTGTCACGGCGAGCACGATATTCGGCAGATTGCCGATCCCACCTCGCCGGTCAACGCCTCCAACCTGTCGGACTATGTGTGCGCCAAATGCCACAACGATCCGCGTATCAATGAGAAATTCGGGCTGGCAAAAGGCCAATTTACAACGTATCAGGACTCTTACCATGGTCTGGCGGTCAGGGGAGGATCGATCAAGGCGGCGACCTGCGCTTCTTGTCACCGGGCGCATGACATATTGCCGAAGTCCAATGCGGCTTCGTCGATCCATCCCGATAACCTGACCGTGACCTGTATGCGCTGTCACCCGATGGCGAACGCCGAATTTGCGGCCTCGTATTCTCACAGCGCCGCCGAAGCCGAGTTTGGCACGCTCGACAGCTGGGTCCGCGGTATCTATATTTTCGCCATCATTCTGATCATCGGTTCCATGCTGGCCCACAACATGATCATCCTGTCGCGTTTCATTATAGAAAAACACCGGCAGAACAAGCTAGAGCCGACCGTGGAGCGGTTCTCGGGCGGCATGGTCTTCCAGCATCTGATGGTCACCGCCGCGTTTATCGTGCTGGTCGTCACGGGCTTTGCCCTCAAATACCCCGACCAGTGGTGGGCCAAGATTCTCAGCGTATTGGGCCTTCAAGAGGAAACGCGCGGCGTGGTGCACCGGATCGGCGCCATCCTGCTCACCTATATTTCGCTCCATCACGCTTTCTTTCTATTATTCACCAAACGTGGGAAGATCGAACTGAAAGCGCTCATGCCTGCCCGCAAGGACCTGAGCGATGTCTTCGGCAATATCAATTATTATCTGGGCCGGAGCGAACAGCGCCCCAAGTTCGATCGATACGACTACACGGAAAAGGCAGAATACTGGGCGCTGGTGTGGGGCACATTCGTGATGGCGGCCACCGGCGCGATTCTCTGGTTCCCGACCTTCTTCACATCATGGCTTCCGGCCTGGGTTGTAAAGATCTCCGAAACCATTCACCTCTATGAGGCCTGGCTGGCCACCCTGGCGATCGGCGTATTCCACTTCTTCTTTGTCATATTCCACCCGGATCAATACCCGATGTCGCTGACGTGGATTACGGGTCGGATGACGGTCGAGTCCTGCAAACATCACCATCCCGCCTGGTACGAGCGCATCCTCGCCGAACAGGATGGAAGGACCGAGTCCGAGGAACAGCAAACCGGAGCATCAAAGGAAGAAAAAGCGCAGTCGCGCCGAAGCGTGTGACCGCCCCAACAGAGTTGGAACCAAACCACCCCCGACCGCTTATAAGTTGTTTGAATTGTAAGTGGCCGGGGGATTTGCATTCCGGACGACGGACGCCCTCCCGGCTGGAACTTGACAGGAAACCGGCGGAGGTCTATCATTGGCCCTTCCGGCGATGACTTTTGGGCCGGTGGCCGTGGACGCCGTGCAGTAACTTGTTTCAGTTATAAGGAATGAGGGTATGATCGAATCGAATTCTCCACCCATGATCGAAGCCAGGGGACTTTCAAAATTCTACGGCTCGTTTGTGGCCATCAAAGATGTAAGTTTTTCCATCCCTAAGGGGCAGATTGTGGCTTTTCTCGGTCCGAACGGCGCCGGGAAGACCACCACCATGAAGATACTTACCGGATTTCTCTCGCCGAGCGAAGGGACCTCATCGATTGCCGGCCTGGATGTTCGCACCGACCGTCTGGAGGCCAGCCGGCACCTGGGGTACCTGCCCGAAAACGGCCCGCTCTATGACGGCATGACGCCGCTTGAGTTGCTGAGATTCTTCGGCGAGGCCCGCGGAATGGGAGTGGCACAGCTGAATAACCGGATCGACAGCGTCGTGAACCAGTGTGCTCTTGGGCAGGTTCTTGAAAAGCCGATCGGCAAGCTGTCCCGGGGGTATCGTCAGCGAGTCGGTCTGGCGCAGGCGCTTCTGCATGATCCGGATGTGCTCATCATGGATGAACCGACAGCTGGCCTTGATCCGAATCAGATCCACGATTTTCGCGAAAATATCAGTCACCTCGGCAAATCCAAGACCATCCTCATGTCCACCCATTTTCTTCAGGAAGTGACCGCCGTCGCTCAGCGGGTGCTGGTCATTAACGACGGCTCCATGGTCTTCGACGGCGCGCCGGCCGATCTGGTCCGCAACGGCAGTCTGGAACAGGAGTTCCATCGTCTCACCGGCCGGGGGGTGGACGCATGAAGATCAATTGGAAGACTATCGGAGCGATTTTCCGTCGCGATCTGCGGGCGTATTTCAGCGCCCCAACCGGGTACGTGTTCATCACGCTCTTCATCTTTTTGAGCGCCGCCGCCGCCTTTTGGCAACAGGGGTTCTTTGCCAACAATCTGGCCAATTTGAATGAATTGAACGACGTCTTTCCGTTTCTTCTGCTGTTCTTCATCCCGGCACTCACCATGAGCATCTGGTCGGAGGAACGGCGGCGCGGCACCGACGAACTGTTGTTCACTCTCCCGGCCACCGACCTCGAAATCGTGCTGGGCAAATATAGCGCCGCACTGGGCATTTACACCGTGTCCTTGTTGCTGTCGCTCAGCCATGTGGTGGTGCTGTTCTGGCTGGGGCGGCCCGATCTCGGCCTGATGTTCGGCAATTACATCGGATTCTGGTTGATCGGCGCGGGGCTCTTATCGGTGGGCATGCTGGCCTCACTCCTGACGGCCAACGCCACCGTCGCCTTCGTTCTCGGCGCAGTATTCTGTTCGCTCTTTGTGTTTGTGCAACCCGGAAGCTTCGTCTGGAGCGAGAATATACAGCGGTTTCTGTCCCCGCTCGGAGTGTTCGAGTATTTCGGCCAGTTCGCCCGGGGCATTATTAGTCTGACCGGCCTGCTGTACTTTGTATCGATGGTGGCCGTGATGGTGTATCTGAACGTCATGATCGTTGGCCGCCGCCACTGGCCGGTGGCCGCCGATGGATACAAATACTGGGTGCATCAGGCGATTCGGGCGGTCGCGATCTTCATCGCCGTTGTCAGCATCAATATCATTGTTCACCGGGTGAGTTTCCGTATCGACACCACCGCGGAACGGCTACATTCGTTATCGTCCCAGACCCGGCGCATTCTGCGCGAGATTCCCGACGATCGCCCGGTGCTTGCTCAGGCGTACATCAGCCCGGAAGTACCCGGAGAGTACACGGAAACGCGGGCCAATCTGCTTGGGATGCTCGAAGAAATATCGTCGGCTTCCGGCGGCAAAGTGCAGGTATTGATTAATAACACCCTGCCGTTCACGCAGGAAGCCCGTGACGCTCGCGACAAGTTCGGTATCGTTCCCCGCGACGTCGTCTCGACAGAAAGCTCGAACCTTCGGACCTCACAGATATTTCTCGGCATCGCCTTCACCAGCGGATCGGGCGAGCAGGTGGTGCCGTTCTTCGACCGGGGTCTGCCGGTCGAGTACGAGCTGGTGCGAAGTGTCGGAGTGGTGGCCAATACCACCCGCCGCAAGGTGGGAATTCTTAAGACGCCGGCCAAGGTGTTCGGTGGTTTTGATTTTCAGGCGATGAGTTCGCTTCCCCCCTGGTCGATTGTCGAAGAGTTGAAAAATCAGTATGAAGTAGTCGAAGTCTCCGCCGAACAGCCGATCACCGAGCAGGTGGACGGTCTGCTGGCTGTGCTACCGTCGGCGTTGACGCAAGCCGAGATGGACAACCTGCGCGACTACATGCTGGCCGGTCATCCGACCCTCTTGCTGGACGACCCGTTACCGATGGTCAACCCGGCCCTGTCCCCGTCGCTACCTTCTGAAGCGCAGTCAAATCCGTTCATGCAGTCGCAACAGCAGGAGGTCAAACCGAAAGGCAATATCTCGGGCCTGATGACGGCCATTGGAGTGAACTTCAACCAGACTCAGATGACCTGGGACCAGTATAATCCCCACCCTGATCTGGCACAGCTTCCGCCGGAAATTATCTTCGTAGGCGAGGGGAATCAAAGTTCCGAGGCCTTCGATAAGAACTTCAAGGGTACGGCCGGTCTTCAGGAACTGGTCGCCTTATATCCCGGATACGTGTATGCGGCGCAGGGGAGCCCCTTCACCTTTGAACCGTTGCTCCGGACCGGGCGGCAATCGGGACTTTTGCCCTGGAGCCAGCTTATTCAGCGCAGTTTCTTTGGTATGAGCATGAATCGCAATCCCCGACGACAGCCGACCGGTGAATCGTACATTCTGGCGGCCCGCGTGTCAGGGACGGCCCCGGCGGATACCTCGGCAAATTCCAACACCACTCACGTGCTGTCACCGAAGCAACTGAACGCCATAGTTGTCGCCGATATTGATATGATCTCCGAGCAGTTCTTCAAGCTCAGAGAACGGGGCATGGAGAACTTCAATTTCGACAACGTCACCTTTGTTCTGAACTGTATGGACATGCTTGTTGGGGACTCATCGTTCATTGATCTTCGCAAGAAGCGGGTCCGCCACCGGACTCTCGAAACGGTAGAAAACAAGACGCGGGGTTTTGTCGAGAAGCGGATGAGTGACGAAAAGGATGCCGAAGCCGAAGCCGCTACGGCGCTGGCCGACGCCCAATCGCGGCTGAATGAAAAAGTGGAAGAAGTGCGTAGTCGACAGGACCTTGATGCCCAGACCAAACAGATTATGGTTCAAAATCTGCAAGAGGTGGAAAACCGCCGGCTTGAAGTGGCCAAGGCGAATATCGAGGCCAACAAATCGGCCGCGATTTCCCGAAGCAAGGAAGCCACCGAGGAAGCGATTGCCGGGATACAGAGCCGGATCAAGACGCTGGCCATACTGCTTCCGCCGATTCCGGTGTTCACCGCCGGAGTGTTGATCTTTGTGCGCCGACGAAAACGCGAACGTGAAGGCGCGGCCGCCGCCCGTCGATTGAGGAGTTGATTCAGATGAGCGAAACCAGAAGAACCATATACTATACTGCGGCCGCGCTGGCGCTGGTGATTCTCGCCTGGCTGGCCTCGCCCCGCCGCTACACCCCAGAAGCGTTTCTTGACCAGGGGAAGACGTTCTTTCCCGAATTCACCGATCCGAATATTGCAACCGCGATGGAAGTGATCGACTGGGATGAAACAACCGGTCGAGCACGGCCGTTCAAGGTTCAGTTTAAGAATGGCCGGTGGACTATTCCGTCGCACCATGACTACCCTGCCGACGGCAAAGACCGTCTGGCCAAAACCGCCGCCGGAGTGATCGACCTGAAAAAAGACGACTTCCGCACGGACAATGTCGCCGAGTATGTCGCCTGCGGCGTGATCGATCCGCTGGACGAAGCCACAGCCGGTTCGGCCGGGCGCGGTCAGCGCATCACCATCCGCGGCGGCAACGATCAGGCGCTGGCCGATTTCATCATCGGCAAATTTGTGCCCGGAAAGGCCGAGTATCGGTTTGTCCGCGTCCCCGACCAGAAGCGGGTGTATGCGGTCAAAATGAACCTCGAAATCTCGACCCGGTTCGAAGACTGGATCGATCGTGATCTCTTGCAGATGACCAAAGACCAGATCGCTAAGATCATCCGCCGTGACTACTCCATCAATGAGCGAACCGGCACGGTCGATCAGCGGGATAACGTCGTGATCAGCCAGAAGGACGGCAAATGGCTGATCGGCGGGGCCACCGCCCCGGACTCTACGGCGATGCAAAATCTGCTCACAGCTATTGACCAGCTATCGATCGAGGGGGTTCGCCGCAAACCGGAAGGACTGTCGGCTTCGCTGAGGCAGACCGGTAGCGGTTCGCTGACCCAGGCTGATGTGCTGTCTTTGCAAAGCAAAGGGTTCTACATCACCCGAGACGGCCAGTTGTTGTCAAACGAGGGCGAAATGCAGGTGCAGAGCAAGGATGGCATCACCTACACGCTTCGTTTCGGGGAAGTTTTGCACGGTTCCGGCTTGATGATCACCTCGGGCGAGGGAGAGGAGGACGCCGCCAAGTCAGGCGCCGCCGCCAGCCGGTACCTCTTCCTGACCTGCGATTTCGACCCGAAGTTCTTCCCGGAACCGAAGAATGCCCCGAATACCGGTTTCCAGGGAAAAGCAGACTCGCTTCTGACTGAAGCCGAGAAAGAGAGCAAGCGAATCTGGGCCGAACACAATCAGTGGAAAGAGAGGGTCGATCGTTCCTCAAAGCTGGCCCAGGATCTCAATCGTCGGTTTGCCGACTGGTACTATGTAATTTCATCGGACTCCTTCGAGAAGCTTCACGTAAAGAGGTCAGACCTGGCCAAGAAGAAGGGCTGACCAAAGCTATAGTTTGATGCTCCCGCAACTGACCGCCAGGCGCATTTGCCCTGGCGGTCTTTCTTTAAATAGAGGATAGTGGCGAGTAAAGTCGGTAGACGCCCGCCTAAGACGTAAACGGCAGACAAGTGGGCGTGGGGCCGCCCAGGAACAGAAACGATATCAGGGCCGTCAGGTCGGAGATATCGATGCTGTTTCCCGGTGAATTATCGACATTGGCCATCCCGAGACCGGCCGGGCGCGTGAAGGAGATGAACAGGAAGTCGATCAACGCGGTGAGATCGGAAATATCCACCCCGCCATCAGCCGAACCATCAACATTTCCGCACACACTCCTGGCCGGTAACACCGTGATCACGGATGATTTGTATCGTGGCGCAAATCCGACACCGGTCAGGGTGGTGTCCCACGGAATCAGCACAAAGTCTCCCCCAGGTGGCAGAAAGCCGCTGTCAATGGTCATCTTCCCGAGATGCGTGCCAGTCATATACAGGGCAACAATGGCATCATTGCCCGGGACCAGTTTCGAGGCGCTCGAACCGGCCCAAAACGCGCTGACCACGGTGGTGTCAGGGGAAAGGCCGTTATATTCACGGCGGCCCGACAGGCGAAGATTGAGCACCAAGGGCGAACTCATACGTCCGATATAGACGATGGAATCGCACCGGGCAAAGCCGCTGTCCACCGTTCGAGAGATAAGGCCCAGATTGATCACCGCGATCAGATTGTCATTGACCACCGCCATAGTGACGGGAAACGACTTTCCCACATACAGCGCGCCGGGATTGATTCGAACAGAGTCGGGTTTGCCCAGGTCCTGCGCAACGGCGGGGACCCCGACCAGCAGTAGCACCGGAATAATCAGCCATGTCCGTAACGTGATAGGACCTCCTGAAGGCAGATGATAGGTACTTCCTTGTGACTACCGACGTGTTGTGAGGAATCACGTCGCACTTCTATCCGATACAAGATATCATTTTCGACGGATTCTGTCAACGATTGACTCCGTCGGTCGGGCCCCGATCACGCCCGGGCCGGTTTGCCGGCCGAGGCAAGCGTCTGGATCGCCCGTCTGATCATGTCGGTTTTGCAGGCGTAGGCGAACCGGATCGACGGCGTGTCGTCGTAGAAGATATCCCCCGGAATCGCGCCAAGCGAGAAGTTGTCGATCAGGTAGTTGGAAAGGTCCCAGGCGTTGCCATTCCAGGCCGGAGTGATCCGCGCATAGACATAAAACGCACCCTGAGGAGCCACCTCGCAACGGAGAAAGTCGGTCTGATTGACGCCTGCGAACAAGAGGTCTCGGCGCTCGCGATAGGCCGCGCGCATGGTGGTGATACAGTCCTGCGGGCCGGTAAGAGCCGCCACCCCCGCCCATTGGGTTGGTGTCGATATGCCGTTGGCGGTGTACAGGATCATCTTCTTGATATTTTCCGAGAACTTCTCTCCACTGCAGACGGCATATCCCAGGCGCCAGCCCGACATGGCGAAACTCTTGGAGAAGGTAAAAGCGGTGATGATCTTGTCCTGCACGCTCTTCGGATACCGCTCCGCCAGAGACGCGATACTCACGTGTTCGGTATCGTAAATAACGTCTTCGTAGGCCTCGTCGGAGACCACGTAGAGATCATGCTTCACCGCAATCTCGAGGAGACGTTCCAAATCCTCGCGGAACATGACGCCGCCGGTTGGATTGTGAGGCGTATTGATCGCCACCGCCTTCGTCCGCGGAGTGATTCGGCTTTCCAACTCGTTCAAATCCCAGCGATATCCCAGCTCCGGACGAAGTTTGAGCCGATTGAGTTTTCCACCCGCGGCGATGATGATCTGACCCGTGGCCGTCCAGTTGGGAACCTGAAAGAGCACTTCGTCCCCTTCATTCAGGATCGAACGAAAAGTGCAATACAGGGCGTGCATACCGCCGGCCGTTACGAATATCTGGTCGGGACTCTTCAAGTAGGTCATGCCGTTCTTCTTCTGTAGTTTGGCGAACATTGCCTCGCGAAGCGGCTTGATCCCGGTCGATGGCGCGTAGTGCGTCAGATTGTCGCGCAGGGCCTTGGTCGCGGCTTCCTTCACATGGTCCGGCGTGTCAAATGACGGGTCACCAGATTCCAGACGCAACGGATCAGGCATTTGAAGCAGACGATCGCGAACGGTAACTATCCCCTCGAAAACAACCTGCGGCAACAACGTGTTCATGGACTCTCCCGGTCAATTAGTGATGTACTGGTGGCAAAAGGGTGGGACTACGTTACCCCTTCGCCGGATTAGGATAGAGAAAAACGGTCCACGACGCAACTCGAAAAGCAAACCAGACTCAAACTTTAATGCGCGACCGCAATATCTTGTTGCAACTGATGTTACAGTGTTGGATTCAACTCCCAATTGAACCAGACCGTTCCCCAGGTCAGGGTCACCGCCCCTTTCACGTCGGTCGGCCATTGACCACCGATCATGTACACGAAACACAGAAGGGTCAGCCCGAAAAACAGACCATAAATCCCCTGCCTGACCCGTAGGGCTAACAGATGGTAGGTCCCGAGCGTCAGATACAACAGTATCAGACTTGGCGCTCCCAGTACCACAAGCCAATTCCAGGCCGACCAATCGGCGAAGGGATTGATCACCGGTGAGTCATCAGGGAAATTGCTGATATAGAAAACGTGTACCAGAAACAGAAACAGCGCCAGCGTCAGGTAGAGGAAGCCCTCGGGATTTTCACGTCTTAGGGCACGCAGGCCAGTGACCAGAAGAAACAGTGAACCGGCCAGGAGGGCGACCAGATGCACAAGCGCGTTGCGGGTGACTATGTCGGAAAGTGTCTCGGTCATGCGGGCTACTCTGGCTCTAACAGAGTAAATGGCTTGCCGAATCACGGGACTGGGCACGGCAATTATAACCCACTGTCTTGCAAGAAGTTGGCGGGTAGGCAGATTCCGATGTTGCCGGGACCGGTCGTTGACGAGCGACATGCTCGTGCATACCGTCGCAGGGGGTCAATAGACCTTAAAGACAATGTTCTGGTCGTCCTCGTAAACCGGCGAGTAGGTACGGCGATACGCTTCAGAATCGATGTCCACAGAAGGAAGGAACCCCTTGTGAACGACAACATATTTGACGCGAGACGCCTTTAGCTGTGACCGCTGAATCGACAGATCTGTTAAACTCAAGGTGTCCACCAGCGTCCGATTGAGTTTTCGCGAAACCCACCCCTCGACAATCGGAATGCCGTGCATACTCTGGTACATCATGTACCGCTCCGTTTGCTGATACCCCAGCGGCAGGTCCAGGAGTCCGTACGGCTCGGCATCCTTTTGAAGAGCGGCGTAGCACTTCGGAAGGAACACCGGTGTGGTTTCGTGACTCATCGACGTGTAGTCAAAGGCAAGCAGAGCGACTAAAACAATACCGGCCGCAATCTGTATCCGTCTCGATCTGAATGTCGCCAGGAATCGACCCGCCGCCACCGCCACAATGATACTCCAGAAGAGATATGCAAATACCACATTTCGAGAGGGCGCCCGACTGTTCGACAACAGCGGGATCATCGGCACCAATCGACCCGGAACCAGCACCGGAATCGGCCAACCGAACAAATGCGGCTGGGCGCCGAGAGACATAATCACAAACGAGACGGCACCGATGACATAGGGCATGACCACTCCGGAAATATCCTTCCACATCACAATGACCAGGGCGATGGCGACAATCCCCAGATACCCGGTATTTTCCCAGGCCCACGATGTGTAGCTTTGATTGGCCGATCCGACCCAGTCAATAATGGCCAGCGGGTGGTCGGCGAAAGGGATAAAGAATCCCATCAGATCAACGACAAATCGATTGTGCCCGCCCGCGTCAGTAGGCAGTCCCGACATTGCCGCCCGGAGCATCGGAATCACCAGCGGCGACAATATCACGAGGGTCGACCCGGCCACGACGACAGATTTTGAGGCGATATCCGGCAACCAGGCGCGGCGTCGCCGGATGGCGAGGTACAGGTATGCGAACAGGATGAACCAACAGCAATAGACGAAGTAATTCCAGTCCACCAGGGCATTGAGCGTCAGAAATACCCCGGCCCACAGAAGCGATACGGGCGATTCTCTGCGTGCCGCCTTGACA
>JACRAV010000170.1 GCA_016213305.1 Candidatus Zixiibacteriota bacterium
AACATGAATGCATGACGCTCTTCCATGGGACAGGTCTCCTTCCACGGCATCTGAACACCTCCTGGGTTGATGCCGGTAAATGTAACCTGTCAACCATGTCCCCGGATTAAACTGTCAATGATCTCCCCGGTTCATACCGCCGGGGTGGCCCACCTTTCAGGTGGGTTCCCGTGAAGTAATTCCTATGGCCCCTCTTACTCCGTGTCCGACTCCAGATAGTCGCTGGTCATTGATTGGCGGGTGAGTCTTTGCGAGAGCTTCTTGGTGAACTCCACTGCCGAGTTCTCCCCATACACCTTCAGCATATGGTTCATCGCTATCACCTCAGAGATAACAGTGATATTCTTTCCCGGAGAGATGGGTACATTGACAATCGGTATCTGCACCCCCAGCACCGTCGTGTAGCGCTCCTCCATCCCAAGGCGCTCGTATTCTGCGCTCTCCGACCAGAGAGTCAGATGGACTTCAACTTCGATGCGCTTCTGTAATCGGATTGAACGGATTCCGAAAAGCTCTTCGACGTCGATAATTCCGACGCCGCGAATCTCCATATGGTGGCCGAGAAGCTCGGAACCGGTACCGATGATGACATCGGGGGTGGTACGAATAATCTTGACGACGTCATCGGCAACAAGGCGATGACCGCGCTCGACCAAATCGAGGGCGATTTCTGACTTGCCGATGCCCGACTTGCCGGTATAGAGAAGCCCGACGCCATAGACGTCAACCAGCGTGCCGTGGACGTTTATCGAAGGAGCAAAAACGTGATCAAGATAGGCGGAGAGGCGGTTGGAGAGTTCGGTGGTAGTGAGCCGGCTCGAAAAGACGCCGGTGCGGAATTTGTCGGCCACCGCAATCATATCGAGCGGCGGCGTTATCCCTTTGCTGATTATCACCATCGGGATATCCCGCTCGAACAGGTGTTCGCAAATTTCCATCAGGCGGTCGCGGCCGAGGGTGTTCAGATAGGCCATCTCGGTTTCGCCGAGAATCTGGACTCGTCGGTGGGCAAAGCGGTCGAAAAAGCCGGTCAGGGCAAGGCCGGGGCGGTGCAGTTCGGCGGTGAGTATCTGCTTGTTGAGACCGGACTCGTCGGAATTGAGGAGGGTCAGCTCCAAGTCCTGATTTCGTGACGTGTAGAGAACCTCTACGGTGATAGCCGGCATACTGCAAGTATACACAGGTCGTCCTGCAACCGGCAAGACTCAAAAAAATAGGGGGCTACGCTGGTCGCGTAACCCCCATGTCGAGGTTGGGTAGAGAGCTATGAGAGAGAGAGTTTCATTTCCCTTTTTTCAGTTCCTCGAGCTCCCGGCGGAGCTGGTCGAGTTCCTTGCGGAGCTGGTCGCGGTCTTCGCGAAATTGATCGAGGTCAATCATGTCGTCGTCGGCGCCTCCATGGTGAAGACCGTGCATACGGGGAGCGAAGAATTGCATCCCGCGGAGTCCGTCGATATCCCGACGTCCCCAGCGGCGAGGGCTGCGATCATCATCTGCCACGACAACGCTGAGTTCCATCTGCTTTTTATCGCGGATGATGGTCAGTTTGACAGAATCATCGACGTCCTTGTCGCCGACCGCCTTTGCTACATCGCCGACATCATAGACCTGGTCGCCATCTACTGCGATGATGACGTCCCCGGCTTTGAGGCCGGCCATTTCGGCGGTTGCGTCTTTAAGAACTTCCGTGATAAGCGCACCCTCGCCATCTTTCACTCCAAAATAGTCGCCGAGCTGTTCGGTCAAAGGCGTCATCGTGATACCAATCATGCCGCCGTCATCATTGGACGACCAGTTGAATTCCGGCGCATGCGGCATGGCAGGCATTGGCGGCATCGATGGCATTGGTGGCATCGCAAAACGCCGTCCGCGGTTGCGCGATGACATGCGATCCGGTTCGCTCGTAAGTGTAACAGCGAAATCCATCTTCTTGTCGCCGCGCATAATCGTCAGAGTCATCTTGTCTCCCGGTTTTGCCCGTCGAACGGCGCGGGTGACATCCATCTGGTCGGAAACGGCACTGCCGTTGATTGCAATGATGACGTCATCTTCTCTCAACCCTGCCTCATCGGCGGGGGAATCGCTGACGATGTCGTTGATGACCGCGCCTTCCTTGACGCTGAGGTCGAATCCATCGGCCAGGTCATCATCGACAGTCTGCAAATAGACTCCCAGCCATCCCTTATCACTGAGAGTTATCGTTTTGGCCTGGGCCAGGCCAAACCAGGCAAGCCCCGCCAGCACAAGGGCGAGACCGGCAATAGTCGTAAACCGTTTATTCATACTGTACCATCCTCATAAAATCAGAACTTTGTTTCCGTTGCCTTAGTTATACGGGAGTTTTTCCAAAGAGTTTCAGTTGAATTTTGGAGAAGGTTCTGCTCTTTACATCTTTTAACACACGAGCTATACTTGTGATGTTCTGCACATGAGCAACCGAATGAGACTCGCCACGGCGGGATTCATGACTTTGGATTCAACTGCCGATATATCAGTCACGAGGCAAAGAATCAGACAAGGATTGGCACGACCATGAAATTCCTCATTACCGGCGGCGCCGGTTTTATCGGATCG
>JACRAV010000171.1 GCA_016213305.1 Candidatus Zixiibacteriota bacterium
CCTGTACGAATTGATCCAACGGGCCGGTGGCTTCACACTGTCGGCCTTTCCGGCCGGGACGATCCTCCAGCGACCGTCGATTGCCGCCGCCATCGGGCGAATGCAGATCGGCTCGGTGCTGGATCGGGCAAATCCGCTGATAAAAGACACCCTCGGCAATGTCAGTCGGAGCCGACTGTTTTCGTTCGATTCGAGTTCCGTTACCCGCATCGCCGTACACATGGAAGACAATATCGAAAGCAAGGGACGGGAGGACAATGTGACGCTGAGGCCGGGCGACCGCATTTATGTGCCGCGTGTCCCTTCGGGGATCTCGGTTCTTGGCGCGGTGGGAGCCAACGGGACCATTTTGTTCGAAAAGAAGAAGCCGGTAAAATTTTACATCGATCGGGCCGGCAGTTTCGCGGCCGAGGCCGACAAGCACAACACCCGGCTGATCAAGGCCAATGGGATGGTCTTTGCCGGCAAGGAAACGTTGAAACGCCGGGTGGAACTGGGAGACGTGATTGTCGTGCCGACCAAAATAAAATCCGAGCGTGACTGGACTCGAACCCTGACGACCATCACCAGCGCGACCGCCGGGATACTCGGTTCAATCCTGGTGATCAGCAAGCTATAACAATTTCCTCTTCTCACCTTCCGAACGCCACCGGCAACTCCTCGTGAGTTGCCGGTGGTAATATTTTGGACGACGGAAAATAAATACGATGCGGCTCGGAAAACTCTAACTGGCCCGCTGTCCGAAGACCATCGGGGCGGCCCCGACAGGTCGCCTAACTGTGTGATAATCATCACATTATATCTTTTATGGCTACTTCCTGCAATCGGCACTTGGCTTGCATTCGGAAAGAGCGATCCGACATGAAGTCGGTGCCCGACTGCCGGCCGTCAAGCCCGGCACAAGGAGAGCGAGAGGACAGTATGTCTGCCGGATTCCATTCCCCCCAAAGCAAGTCGTCGGAGTCACTGTGTGCCTTCATTGGAGCCAAATCTATGGTACCTGCATCGATGGTGATTCCCTTTGCCAACGCCAACGACACTCTGGACGCGCTGTTACAGCTGGCGTCTCAGACAGCCGGTCAATTGGTAGTGGCCGGGCATGCCACGGCCGAACTCGCCATAGGAGCTGACCGCGCCGGACTGGCTGTACATGAAGTTGCCGGCGAATCGCCGTTTTCAGCCGACGGTCATGCAATTGCGGCGGCCGTCCGACAGGTCGGCGACTGTGTCTATGTCGCCAATCCTAACCGGATCACCGGGACAACATTTTCGGTGGCGGATCTGGAACAGATAGCGTCGGCTCTGGGGAATGGCCTGCTCATTATCGACGAATACTATTACGACCTTTGCGGCATCACCGCCACGGTACTGCTGGACAAGTACCCGAACATCGTGGTGATTCGCTCGGTGTCGGCCCGGCAGACGAATTCGGCTTCCGACGCCGGTTTTCTGCTGGTCTCCCCCGCGCTGGTCGATCGTTGCCGCGAACAGAGGATACACGGACCGGTGACGGTGGCGGTTGAGGTGGCCATTACCGGAGAGCTGGAACGCGAAAGTGATCTGAGTCGGCGTCTAAAATTGTTACACACGGAAACACTCCGGCTTGGCTCCGCGCTGACCCGGTTGGGGGCGCAATGTCGAATAACTCCCACCGACTTCCTGCTGGTGCGCGTCGCCAACCCGACCGAAGTGGGGAACCGACTGGCCGAAAACCGGATTCCGGTCGAAAATCTGGATGGGTACACCGAACTTCGGCACTATCTTCGTCTTCAGGTTCAGTCCCCGGTTGAAAACGACCGGGTAATCGAGACCCTTTCCAGACTACGTCCGGCGCTGATCGCCAACCGCACCCCGGAGAAAAAGGCCGCGCGTCTTCACCGCTCGCCTGAGACGGTCGCCGCACCGGCTGAATCCCCGGAGCGACTGCATCGGATTGCGATCTCCCGCGTGGCAGAGTCGTCGCGAGTCCCAACCACCAAATCACGGCTGGGTACCAAGTGACAACCTACGAAGAGAGCGTTGCCCGCGTGCTGGAGATTCCGTCGCCGGTGATCGAGTCCGTCCAATCCGACGACTTCAATGCCTCCTTCGAAACCGACTACCGACCGTTGAAAGCCGGCGTCGGCGAACGATTTCGCCGCACACTGGCGTTGATTTCCTGCGGGCATGTGAGCGCAACCGCGCTCTCGATGGCGGCCATGACGTTCACATCGATTCTGTTCGGACCCGGAGGCATCTGGCTCTGGGACGCTCTGATATGCCTGGTGGCGGTCCGTCTGGTATATGTGTTGACTCGCGGACCCGAGCCGGTTTTAAGAAGATTTCTGATTCGAAAGACAGTGGGACGGGTTCTGGTGGACGAGACGAAGATCACGGTCGGATTCCTGGCGGTCGCGTTCCTTCTCCACTGGCCGATAACGCCGACCGAAATCGCGGCATATGTTATCGCCAACACCGCCCTGCAACTGGGCCTGCTTGGCTATTCGCGCTCAGTCTTGCGATTTCTGGCCGGCCGGGCCACCCACCGATCCTCCGTCGCCGCCTGTTCGCGCACCGCGATCATCGTGGGAACCGGCAAACAGGCGACCGCCGTTGCCGATATGTTGCTCGACTCGCCGGAACTGGACACCCATGTGCTCGGATTTCTCGACCATCGTCGGACCGGCCTGTGGCGGTATCGCGATATCCCCTTAATCGGCCACCCCGACCGCCTGACAAAAATAGTGAACGCCGGGCAGGTGAACGCCGTCTTAATCGCAGTTGAAACTTGCGATCTGCCGAATGCCCGGAGTATTCTGGAGACGGCCGAGGAGATGGGTGTGAACAGTTATCTGCTCAATGAAATCTATTCGCCCGATGTGGCGGTGCTCCGTCCCGAGTTCCTCAACGGCACTCCGGCGCTGGTCTGGCGGCATGTCAAAGAGAACCGCTTCGCGCTGTTCGTAAAACAGGCGATCGACCGGCTGGGCGCATTGGCCGGGTTGGTGGTGATGTCTCCTCTTATCCTCCTCACGGCAATCGCGGTCAAACTCGATTCCGCCGGTCCGGTGTTCTTCACGCAGGTCCGGTGCGGTCGGAACGGACGTCCGTTCAATCTTTACAAATTTCGCACCATGACGGTCGATGCGGAAACGCGCATGAGCGAAGTCTGGCCGAAAAATGAAATGTCCGGACCGGTCTTCAAATTGAAACATGATCCGAGGGTGACGCGGCTGGGGCGGATTCTGCGCAAGTTCTCCATCGACGAACTTCCCCAGCTGGTCAACGTGATCACCGGCGACATGTCGCTGGTCGGGCCGCGCCCGCCGCTACCGCAGGAAGTTCTCAAATTCGAACCCTGGCAGAGACGCAAACTTTCGGTCCAGCCCGGACTGACCTGCATCTGGCAGGTGTCGGGACGGAACGATGTCGGTTTTGAAGACTGGATGCGGATGGATCTCGAATATATCGATCAATGGTCGCTCTGGCTCGACGCCCGGATTCTGGCCCGCACCATTCCGACAGTGTTCAAGGGTACCGGGATGTAATCCGCCGGACCATTGACATAATCCTTTCGCATGTCCCATGTCGGCTATGCAGAAAACCCTTCGCACCTTCTTCATTCTTGGTCTGATGTTCCAGGGGTTCGGCGGTTCCCCTACGGATGCCCAGCCGCCCCTGCCGGTCGGACAGCGCGAATACGATATTATTTACGATCGACTCGAACACGACGAGGTTCTGAGCCGTTCGCGCTTCGACTTTCAACTCGGACCGTACACCCGCGTCGATTCATCACACACCGCCGGCCCGTTTGACAACCGGCGTAACCTCGGCCCGACACAATTTCAGATCTTCGGCTTTGCCGCGGAGAGTTTCAAATCGACGCCGGATGCGCGGGGGCGGATGTATGCGCTCGGACGCGCCGGAGCCGTCGGACAACCGTTCAATCATCTCTCGGTGATGGGACAATTCTACCTCGACGAGCGCAAAGCGCACGACCCGAATTATGCCGGAAAAAAGTGGCGTGGCTTCGCGGGGGATATCGATCTGGCGTTTGTACACTATTCGTCAAACCGATTTGACTTTACGGTCGGCCGATTCAGCTCCTTCTGGGGCGTGAGACGCTCGCTGGTTCTGGGAAGTAGCGCCCACCTGGACGGTTTTGGGTACACGCTGAACTGGGGAAAGCTGAGCATATCGTATCGTTTTGCCAAACTGGGCGACCGGATGACCGGCACCGACACGCTCTCCCAGTGGCCGAACCGGTATTTTGCCGCGCACCGGTTTGATGTTCAGGTGAGCGATGCGGTCCGGGTCGGACTGTTTGAAAGTGTGGTCTTCGGCGGCCCGGGGAGATCGCCCGATGTGTTCTACCTGAATCCGATAATCTTTTATCACGGCACACAACTTAATGAAAATGTCGATGACAACACTTTTGTCGGGGTTGATTTCACGTACAAACCGACGAATGGTTTGAAATTGTACGGTCAGCTTTTGATCGATGACATCCAGTTGGACAAGAAATCGCGGGGGGATCACGAGCCGGCCCAGTATGGGTTGATCACCGGACTCTACACCGCCTCCGGTTCACGAGGATTTGACACCCGAACCGAGTACACCCGCGTGACCGACTGGACTTTCAATCAGATTCTCCCCCGCAATCGATACACCGATCATGATGGGCCGATCGGGGATGCATCAGGAAATGACTACGATCGGCTTACTTTCGACCTGATTCGCTGGCTCAAGCGGGAAATGTCCGGGACTCTGCGGCTGTCGTATCTTCGGCGAGGGGAAGGGCGGATCAATGCCCCCTGGACATCGCCCTGGCTGAACTCGCCCGATTATCACCAGCCATTCCCTTCCGGCGTGGTCGAAAAGACCGCCTCGGTGGCGCTTGGTGTCAAGGGGTTTGCGACACCGGCTCTGTTTGCCGAATGTCAGGCAGGGGTATCACGAGTGGTGAACTACAATCATCACGCCGGCGATAATCGGACCCTGCCGTTTATTGATTGCTATATTTCGGTGTATCTGTCGCACATACTTAATCTCGACTGATCACCCCGCCCGCCGGACAGAATCCGGGCACCCTCCGGAAATTTAGAACTGAACAGCTTTCGGGTTCCATTGTAGCGCCTCGACGCTTACCCAGCCACTATCAGACTCAATGAACCACACCATCAGATTGTCATGCCCCAGCGACCATAGTAATTCCTTGATTCTAGTGGTGGGACGTTTGTCCTCTGGTATCTTGTCGAGTAAACCCATCCGAATTTCCGCTGGATTATTGTCCAAATAGAACTCTGTTTCGCTCTTAGGCTTGGGTAATCTAGTCAAAACTTGAGTGTACGTGAGGTTTTCAAGATCGTGGCGAGGATTTGGTTCATAACAACCACAAGTGAGAGTAATTAATATACAACATGTAATCCATGTACCAATAAATGCGGTGGCCAATTGTCTCATGTCGCACTCTCCAGAGTTCCACGCGGCCCTTGGTGGCCCAACAATCATTCCATTCATCACCATATTGCGTCAGCTCCGTAGTGTCAACCCCCGGATAAAGATCAAAATCCCGCGAAAGATCGTTGGCCGCCAAGGCCAACGATCACCCCGCCCGCCGGACAGAATCCGGGCACCATGGTGAAATGTTGGTGTTTCAGCAAGCAGGACCGTGTATTTTATCATCAACGACCAATGAGCTTATCGCAACACACCAACCATCTCGCCGACCAGTCGTCGCCGTATCTGCTGTCGCACGCCCACAATCCGGTTGACTGGTACCCATGGGGGGAAATTGCGCTCAAACGGGCCAAGGCCGAGAACAAGCCGATCTTCCTGTCAATCGGGTACTCCGCCTGTCACTGGTGTCATGTCATGGAGCGGGAGTCGTTCGAGAACGAAGAAATTGCCGCCATTCTCAACGAACACTATATAGCGATCAAGGTGGACCGGGAGGAGCGCCCCGATCTGGATCACATTTATATGACATTCACTCAGGCGCTCTCAGGGAGCGGCGGGTGGCCGATGTCGGTCTTTCTCACTCCTGATCTGAGGCCGTTTTTCGCGGGTACCTATTTTCCGCCGGACAACCGGTATGGCCGGCCGGGGTTCGCGCAGGTGATTTCCGAGATCGCCGCCGCATGGCAGGAACAGCGCGAACAGTTGGTGCAGTCGTCGAAGGATATCGCCGACGAAATCTGGCGACACCTGAAACGGGACTCCGGCGATGTTCTCCTGTCGCGGGAGCTGATCCCCCGTGGCGTGGCGTCGGTGATGGGAATGTACGACCCGGTGCACGGCGGGTTGGGCGGCGCGCCCAAATTTCCGCATCCGCTCGAACTATCGCTGTTACTGCGGCAGTACAAAGCGACCGGCGATATGTCGCTGTTGAACGCCGCCGAGAAAAGTTTGTTGGGCATGGCGCGGGGCGGCATTTACGATCAATTGGGCGGCGGATTTGCCCGGTATGCCACCGACCGCGCCTGGCTGGGGCCGCATTTTGAAAAGATGCTGTATGACAACGCGCTCCTCGTGCCGGTCTATGCCGAGGCGTGGCAGATCACCGGCAATGAAACATATCGCCGGGTGGTGCGCGAAACGCTTGATTTTCTTCTGCGCGAGATGTGCGACCCGGCAGGCGGATTCTACTCGGCCCTTGATGCCGACTCCGAAGGCAAGGAGGGGCGGTTCTATGTCTGGACCAAAGCCGAGATTGAGACTGTGCTGGGCGGCGACGCGTCGGCAATTATCCGTTACTATAATGTTACCGACAGGGGCAACTTTGAGGGGCATAATATCCTTCACCTGACCGGCGAGTCCGACCGGGTGCGGGCGGAGACGGCTGACTTTGAGGCGCTGATGTCGCGGTCACGCGCCGCGCTGATGGCCGCCCGATCCCAGCGGATCAGGCCGAACACCGACGACAAGATTCTGACATCCTGGAATGGTCTGGCCCTGACCGCGCTGTGCAAGGGGTATCAGATCACCAGAGATGACAGATACCTCAAGGCGGCGATCGACAATGGCCGATTTGTGCGGGACACCCTGTTTCGCGACGGCAAGCTTATTCACTCCTGGCGGGCGGGTAAATATTCGACCGGACTGTTTCTCGAAGACTACTCATTCTATCTGCGCGGCCTTTTGGATCTGTACGAAACCGATACCTCTGACAACAACGAGCAATGGCTAACCTTTGCCGTTCACCTGGCCGATCAAGGGCTGAATCTCTTCATGGATGACTTCGGCGTGCTGTACCTTCGCGAGCCAAACCAGCCCGATCTGATCATGCGCCCCAGAGACGAAGAGGACGGCGCGATTCCGTCGTCTGGTTCACTTTTTATCGGCGGACTGTTCAGATTGAATCGGTTGACCGGGAACGAGGAGTACCTTCACGCCGCCGAAAAATCCCTGCGCCATTTGTCCGGCAAGATCGGCGCGTATTCCAGCATGATGACGTCGGCCCTCTTCGCGCTCGACTACTGGATGAGCGACAAGGTGGAAATTGTCATCGTGGGCGATGGTCCGGCGCGCGACGATCTGCTGGATGAAATCTGGAAACGGTACCGCCCCAACCGGATTGTGGTGTCGAGCCGGTCGGGACAATCAGCAATCTGCCGTCTTTTCGAAGGCCGGACAGTCGCTGACGGCGAGGTGAAGGTCTTTGTCTGCCGCAATTCCGCCTGCCGCCTTCCTGTGAATACGGTCGAGGATTTGCGGAAGCAGTTGGACGGACTGTAATTGTCCACGGGGCCGGTCAACATTAGACTTGGCGCGTTGCATCAGAACGCGTATCATCGTATCCATGTGAAATAACAACACCTATCGAAGCAGGTGATACATACGATGATACAATCAATAGTAAAGCGATTAACCTCCACCGATCATGTGTCGGTCGGGTGGCTGTATGCGGCCACCATCGCGCTGTTCGCACTGGCCGGAACGGCGCTGGGACTCACGTTGGTGATAGTCACCGTAAAGCCCACTCTATTGTTTCTCAATCCGGCGATGTATGCCCGGTTCTTCACGCTCCACGGGAATATCATGATCAATCTGCTCATCCTGCCCGTGTTCGCGGGGGTGTTCGGGAATCTGATTTTACCGCGCGTGATCGGAAGTAGCCGGGTTGCCCTGCCGCGCACCAACCTGATCGGCTGGTGGCTGTATCTGGCGGGTGGACTGCTCATGCTCGTCGGCCTGTGGGTGGGGGTATACGACGGCGGCTGGACATTGCACACACCGCTCAAGGGAATGTCATCGCCGGCCTTTATCACGCTCATGTCCGGACTCTTGCTGTTGGCCGGTTCGCTATTTCTGGCAAGTCTCAATGTTGCGTTGACGATTTATCGGCGACGAAAAGCGGGAACGGGCTGGGCTGGTTTATCGCTGGTCGGATGGACACTCTTCCTTGCGGCTCTCGTTCATCTGATCATTATGCCTGAGCGCTTCCTTTTTCTTCTGACACAACTGGTCGGACATTTTGGCGCCGACGGCTGGATCAAGCAGGCCACCAGTCCCGACTCGCAGGTCTTCCAGCATCTGTTCTGGGTCTCATCCAGTCCGGCGGTGACGATTGTCATTCTTCCGGCGATAGGTCTCATCTCAGAATTGCTCGCCACTTTCACCGGAAAGAAACTGTTTGCCCGCCAAGGGGTGTTGATCGCCTGTTGTGTCTTTGCGGGGTTGAGTCTGGTCGTCTGGGGGGAACATCTGCTGATCGGCGAACAAGCAACCCGGACCAGCGTGCTGTTTTCGTTTCTCTCGGCCCTACAGGGGATTCCGGCCGGGTTTGTACTTTTGGCGTGGCTGGCGACGATGTTCCGGGGGAGTATCACACCGCACGCCCCCTTCTGGTATGCGTTCGCGGCGGTGGCGTTGTGGGTGATGGGGGGTCTGGCCGGAGTGACGATGTCGATCATGTCAATGAATGTGCAACTTCACAGCACCGCATTCGTGGTCGGCCACACGCACATAACGATTGCGGGAAGTGTCCTTCTGGCGATTTTCGGCGGGCTGTACTACTGGTGGCCGTTGATTACCGGGTCGATGGTGAACGAGCGCGCGGCCAAAGTGGCGTTATCCGTCTCGGCGGTTGGGATACTGCTAACGTTCATTCCCTATTTTGTGCTGGGCGTCAAAGGGGTGCCGCGACGCCTGTCGGTGTATCCGTCGCAATTTCAACCCGAACATTATTGGGCCGCCGCGGGCGGCGTGGTTCTGGTGTGCGGCGTGCTGTTTCTCGTCTGGAATTTGGTGACCTCGAGGAAGACTCTGGCCGCAGAGCCGGTCAATCCCTGGTCAAGCGACGCTCCGGAGTGGACCGGCCAGACCGGCTGAAACGAAGTCGTAAGGTCAGTCCGGCGGATATTTTCTCATCAGCTCCCGAATCAGGATCATGTGGGTCTCCTCGAATCGGGAGAGTTTATCGAAAATCGCCCTGGCTTCCGGCGCGGTGGCCCGTTCCGCCTCGCCCGCGAACAGTTCGTATGCTTCCTCTTCCAGCCGGTACGCAATCTTGAGCACGTCGTGTGTCGAGGTGGCCTTCCGCACTTCCTCGATCAACACCCGGTGTTGCGATGTCATGTCTTCCGAAATATCCGGCAGGCCGGGTTGTTTGAGGATGTCGGCGGTGCTGATCCAGCGTTCCGAGCGAACGAGGGAATCGTACTGACGCTCCAGAACGTGGAAGTGATCCTTTTCCTCAAGCGCCAGTTTTTGCAGAGTCTGTTTGATGTCGGCGGAGGTCAGTTTTCTGGCGGCCTCGGTGTAGAATGCGTAGGCGGCCACTTCGGATTTGATTCCCGCCGTGAGGGCATCGAGTATCTGTGGACTTACCGGCGTCATGTTCTCCCTTTCGCAAGCTGAATATCTTCCCGGATAAGTTACATTTTTCACAAGGGATGTCAACAGGCCGTATCGACCATAGCGTCGAAATCAACTTGCGCCCGGGCGTCGCTCCTTCGATACTTGATTGCACCATGAAAACCGACCTGGCCCACAATCTGAAACTAATACACGGGCGGATTGCCGCCACCTGCGCCGAGGCCGGCCGCTCAGCCGATGAAGTCACAATCGTGGCCGTGACCAAGGGGC